>NZ_VORB01000001.1:300000-524677 GCF_007995015.1 Luteibaculum oceani | reverse complement strand
TTGGCGAATTGGCTTATTGGCTAATTAGCACGCCCGCGGCCTTGGCTTTTTACGTTGTAATCAAGGCGGTCATCCCGATTGCAGCGAAGCGGAAAGAGGGATCCCGTAAGCCATATTCGAATTCAGGAAAAACCCTTCATCAATTTATCTTTCATCCATTCATCCATTCATCCTTCATCAGTTCATCCTCCTACCAGCTCCGACCTACCAGCTACCAGCTAAGAACTAAAACAATCCCCCCAAATAATTAGAAATGTTATTCAGTGTCTCGGCGAGCGGTTCCAATGCTGTCCAGCCGAGGGCACGGCCTATGATGTACACAGAAAACAAACCGTACAATGCCACCAGCATCCAAGCTTGTTTTAGTTTCATGCTCCGCGATTTGAAAAAGATAAGGAAGGCCAATCCCGTTACAGCTAAAAGCAAAATGCGCAACTCACCAACGTCGCTAGTAGATGAGGTTGTCATATCTATTGGACCGTAGATTAAGGTATACAGAAAAAGAGGAAACCCCAAGGCAAAGCAGATATCAAAAATGTTTGAGCCTAAAGCGTTTGAAACAGCATCGTCGTAATTCCCTTTTCTTGCATCTTTCATAGAAAGTATCGTATCGGGCAAACTGGTTGCTGCTGACGCTACAATAACAGAAAGAAAATATACCGGTATCCCAACCCCCGCAAATGTGGACCCAAAAAGGGTAAACTCATCGCTACCCAACCAAATGCAAGCCTCTACTAAAAGGTGGCAGGCAAAACCCATAATTATTGCGGAGAACGCCAAAAGACCTATGGCTTTATTTCTATTTGGTCTTGAGAATAACCAGCGTGGCAAATCTAGCCAGCTAAAAAATAGTGCCGTTAATAAAGGGTTTTGATTTTTATTGAGAAGGGGGTCGCGTTCTGGGCTAAAGTCTGCGGGACTAACTTTGAACTCATTTTTGGTCATCCCAAGAAGCATTATCGCCACATACCCTGCATATAGAAACATTAAAAGAAGTCCGTGAATGGCTCTTAACTCGTTTCCACTTATAAAAAAAATAAGTATTAACTCACAGACAATCAAAGTGATACCGTCACGAATAATAACTTTTCGGCTTAGCTCTATTCCTTTGGCCAATCCACCTAAAACCACAACAAAAATTACGGTGGCGGGAATGATAACCCCGTTAAAAATGGCGGAACCCGCAGTAGTACCCAAACCACTTGCAAATCCTTCGGCATCTTTTAACAGGACCAAAAAGAAGAAGGTGGTCATTAATTCGGGCAAACTACTACCAATAGCATTTATGGTAGCTCCTTTTACTCCGTCGGTTAAATTCCTCCCCAAATAATCAGCCGCTGCCTCAAAACCATCGCTAGCCCTAGCAATGATGATGCACGCAAAATAAATTACTACGAGAGCTAGAAGTATCCCCATTTAATTGGTTTTTTCCCAGCTGGTGCCTTCTTTTCCATCCTTTAATAACACGCCAGCTGCTAGCAGACGATCTCTAATGGCATCGGAGGTTGCAAAATCTTTATTTGCCCTGGCTTCTTGCCTCATTTCTATAAGCGTAGCAATAACTTTATCTAAGGTGTCGTCTCCACCTGCACTAGCACCCTCTAGCTCTGGATTTATACCTAAAACATCCACTAAATAATCGGCAAAAAGCTCTTGGAAGTATATTATTTCATCGGCAGACAGCTCCGTTTTTCCATCTGCGGCCGAATTAATCACTTTAACAGCGTCAAACAAATGAGCAATAACCATGGGGGTATTGAAATCGTCGTTCATGGCATCGGCACACTTGTCCTTCCAATTCTTTTCCAAAGTGCATGCGTCCTTTTTTGGCTGGATTTCTTGCAAAGCTTTGTAGGCATTCACCATCCTCCTAAACCCTTTCTCGGCTCCCATAAGTGCCTCGTTAGAGAAGTCTAGGGTGGATGCGTAATGCGTTTGAAGCATAAAGAATCGAATCGTCATGGGCGAAAAACCTTTTTCGAGCAATTCGTGGTCACCAGAGATCAACTCGTAAGGCGAGAAAGAATTCCCCAAAGATTTACTCATCTTTTGCCCATTAACGGTAAGCATATTACCATGCATCCAGTAATTAACCGGAGCTTTACCATCGGCTGCTACAGATTGTGCTATTTCGCATTCGTGATGAGGGAATTTTAAGTCCATCCCTCCCCCATGTATATCAAAAGTTTCACCGAGGTATTTGGTACTCATTACAGAGCATTCTAGGTGCCATCCCGGAAATCCAACCGACCAGGGAGATGGCCATCTCATAATGTGCGATGGATCTGCCTTTTTCCATAGCGCAAAATCAACGGAATTCTTTTTCTCGTCCTGTCCATCTAAAGCACGAGTGTTTTCAATTAACTCCTCTATTACACGACCAGACAATTCTCCGTAATTCCCTTTTTCTTCCTGGTATTTAATGGTATCGAAATACACCGAGCCATTTACCTCGTATGCAAATCCATTTTTAATGATGCGTTCTATCATTTGGATTTGCTCTATCAAATGGCCAGTTGCAGTAGGTTCTATACTTGGTGATAAGGCATTAAAGGTATCCATTACCTTATGGAAGTCGTTGGCATAATACTGCACCACTTCCATTGGGTCTTTTTTCTCTAACCTTGCCTTTTTTGCGATTTTATCTTCACCAGCATCCTGATCATCCACCAAATGTCCTACATCGGTAATATTTCTAACATACCTAACCTTGTAACCTAGATGTTTAAGGTATCTATACACCACATCGAAGGTGATAAAGCTTCGCACATTCCCTAAATGCACATAACTATACACTGTTGGTCCACACACATATAACCCAACATAAGGTGGATTTATGGGTTTAAACTCCTCTTTAGTTCTGGTTTTAGAATTGTAAATATGTAGTGTAGACATAGGTTTTAAGCAAGTTTTTTCTCCAGGTTTGTAAGCATATCTTCTACCATGGCATCGAGGTCGTATTTGGGTTTCCAGCCCCAATCTTTTCTAGCTTCCGAATCGTCGATGGAGTTTGGCCAGGAATCTGCAATGGCCTGGCGGTAGTCGGGTTGATATGCGATTTTGAAATTGGGTATATGTTTTTGAATGGATGCAGCAATTTGCTCTGGAGTAAAACTAAATCCAGCCAAATTATAAGCCGATCTGATTTTAATTTGATCTGCCGGCGCTTCCATTAGGTTTATGGTTCCTCTTACCGCATCGCTCATGTAAAGCATGGGTAATTCGGTGTCTTTATTCAGGAAACATTCGTGGGTTTTGTTTTGCAGTGCATCGTAGAAAATTTGCACGGCATAATCTGTAGTACCTCCTCCAGGAAGTGCTTTATAGCTAATCAACCCTGGGTATCTAATTCCGCGAATATCTGTTCCGTACCTTTTAAAGTAATATTCAGCCCATCTTTCACCCGCTAATTTGGTAATTCCATACACCGTACTGGGTTCTAGGATGGTTCTTTGTGGGGTATTATCTTTTGGAGTGGTTGGTCCAAAAACTGCTATAGAACTTGGGAAAAAGATTTTTTTCAGTTTGCCTTCACGTGCCAAATCCAATACATGGCTTAAGCTCCCCATGTTTAGATCCCATGCAAACTGAGGATTCATTTCCGCTGTAGCCGATAAAAGCGCTGCTAATAGATATACCTCACTAACATCGTGCTCATCTATTATGCGCTCTAGATCTTTTTTATTGGTAGCATCAAGTGTAACAAAGGTGCCATCAAAATTTTTAGGTTCCCGGATATCGCTAGCAATAACGTTATCCTTACCTTTTAGCGCACTCAGTTCTCCAACCAAGTCGCTACCAATTTGTCCCGAAGAACCTATAATTAGCGTTTTTCCCATAACCTAAAGTAAACCTGCAAAAATATACATTCGGAGTGCAGTAACAAGCTTAAGCAAAACCTACCGCTATTCTCTCGAAAAATAATAATTTCGCTTTGCAGCATTTGTTATATTTTACAGTTAAAACAAAGGATAATGCCATTTTATCATAAGCTGGGAAAAATCCCACATAAAAGACATACCACTTTTAAGAAAGAAGATGGTACGCTACACTACGAGCAGCTCTTTGGTACCGAGGGTTTCCATGGAATGTCGTCGTTGCTTTACCACTTACACAGACCCACCATTGTTAAAGATGTTAAGGAATCTAAATCTGTAGCCCCCGAAATTGCGGTGGACAAAAACATAAAATCTAGAGCGCTTTCTGGATTTAACGTTAAGCCTACAGACGATTTTTTAGACTCGAGAGTGCCGGTTTTGGTAAACAATGATGTACATATCGTTCTCGCCGCTCCAAAAAAATCACTCACCTCTTATTTTTACAAAAACGCCGACGCTGATGAAATGATTTTCATTCACGAAGGAAAAGGGGTGCTCAGAACTTTCTTGGGTAACATTCCCTTTTCTTATGGAGACTATTTGGTAATTCCAAGAGGGATGATCTACCAAATTGAGTTTGAGGATGAAAACAACAGATTGCTTATTGCGGAATCTTTCTCACCACTTTTAACTCCAAAGCGTTACCGAAACAATTTTGGGCAGCTACTAGAGCACTCGCCCTTTTGCGAAAGAGACATAAGAACTCCGCAAGACCTTGAGACACACGATGAAATTGGGGAGTTTACTATAAAAATTAAGAAAGAAGGGGTACTGCATGAGTTAGTATATGGTTCACATCCTTTTGATGTGGTTGGATGGGACGGATACAACTTCCCCTACGCGTTCTCCATTCACGATTTTGAACCTATAACAGGTAGGGTGCACCAGCCACCACCAGTTCACCAAACTTTTGAGGCGCATAACTTTGTAATATGCTCCTTCTGTCCTAGGTTGTACGATTACCATCCAGAAGCTATACCGGCTCCATACAATCACTCTAACATCGACTCCGATGAGGTATTGTATTATGTGGATGGCGATTTTATGAGTAGAAACCATATAGAGCGCGGCATGATTACGCTGCATCCAGGTGGAATTCCTCATGGACCACATCCTGGCGCTTATGAAAGAAGCATAGGACAAAAAGAAACGCTAGAGTTAGCGGTAATGATAGATACTTTTAGACCACTGAAAGTAACCAAGCAAGCTTTAGCACTAGACGACGGAAATTACTTCCAATCTTGGATGGAAGACAAATACAAATAAAAGACAGGGATAATGGAAAATAAATTAGCAGAATTACACAAAGACCACGACCCAGCAACTGATTTTTTACCCATAAATGGTACCGACTACGTAGAGTTTTACGTTGGTAACGCCAAGCAAGCTGCTTACTATTACCAAGCTGCATTTGGATATCAGCCATTGGCATATGCCGGGCCAGAAACTGGGGTAAAAGACAGAGCTTCATACTGCCTGCAGCAGGGTAAAATTAGATTGGTTTTAACAACGAGTTTAGACCCAAATAGCGAAATATCTGAACACGTAAGAAAACATGGCGACGGTGTAAAAGTACTTGCACTGTGGGTGGATGATGCTACGCACTCTTTTAATGCAACCACTGAAAGAGGTGCTAAAGCGCATGCAAAACCAGAGGTACAAGAAGATAAAGATGGAAGAGTGGTTACCTCGGCCATCCACACCTATGGAGAAACCATTCACCGCTTTGTAGAGCGAAAAGATTACAACGGACCATTTCTTCCAGGTTACGAAAAGTGGGACGCAAAGCCACTTGCCAAACCAGTTGGATTAAAGTACATCGACCACTGTGTTGGGAATGTAGAGCTTGGAAAAATGAACGAATGGGTGAAATTCTACGAAGATGTAATGGGCTTTAAACTGCTTATTACTTTCGATGATGAAGATATTTCTACCGAATACACCTCGCTTATGTCTAAGGTGGTTTCTAATGGTAACGGATACATTAAGTTTCCTATCAATGAGCCAGCCGACGGACTGAAAAAATCTCAAATTGAGGAATACCTTGACTTCTACCACGGAGCGGGTGTACAACACATTGCAATTGCAACCGACGACATTCTTTCTACGGTTGGAGAACTTAGAAACAGAGGAATAGAATTCCTTTATGTTCCCGATACCTATTACGATGATTTAATTGAGCGTGTAGGAAAGATAGACGAGGATATCGACGATCTTAAAAAGTTAAACATCCTTGTGGATAGAGATGAGGAAGGATACCTGCTTCAGATCTTTACCAAGCCAGTAGAAGATAGACCTACTCTTTTCTACGAAATTATTCAGAGAAAAGGAGCTAAGTCTTTCGGAAAAGGGAACTTTAAAGCCTTATTTGAATCTATAGAAAGAGAACAAGCAAGAAGAGGGAACTTGTAATATCCTTCTCCATAAAATAGCAAAAACCGCCTTAGTAATTAGGCGGTTTTTTTGTTTTAACTCCTACCACTTTCCACCAAAACCCGGGAAAAATGACCAATTATTCCATGTTCGTTCCTATGGGTTATCTCGAAAGTCCATCTTCCTCCAGCCATCGCTGAAAGGCATTTCTCAAGCTTACTTTGAGCAAGATTTAAACTTTTTAAACTTATGAATAAGGAAGATTTTTTGGATAATGCAGTAATACCCGCATGGCTTTTATTTAACGGATAATGGGCCATCCAACCGTTGAAAATCAGTGGGTTTTCTACAAACCAATTCGACATGCTAAAGGGGTTTTGATACTCCACTTTATAATCACCCTCAAAAACTATAATACCACCTTGGTTTGCCTCACTATAAAATTGATTTAACAACTCATTTTGAGACTTGGCCATTTCATTTTGTTGCCGCTTATTCCAAATCGCTCGGGCATTTCCGAAGGTAACCCCTAATGCCAGTATTAAGACAGCTGCAATAGATAATTTTTTAATCCGTGGAACCCCAAATAACAAAGGAAAAAACACCACGGACCCAAGCACTAAAATAAAAACCCGATGTTTTAATATGGCATAGGTGCCTAGATATAAAAGCCCCGCCATACCCAGAATAAATGGCAACAACATCAGCACCGATTGGATGACTTTTTTCTTGGGATCAAATAATAAACCAAGGGTAAAAATGCATAGCACAACGCACCAAGGCCAGAAGCTATAGAGTTGGTTAATTGAAGTTTTTAGAGCCACGGAAAATGGGATACAATTTAACTGCCGTACTAGTTCATTTAACACCGAATGGGTTAGCAGCCTACTACCGGAAAAAAAATGATCGACAAACAGCTCATCACATCCCGACTTGATTGTTAGATAATCCTCTGCTACACCCCCGTGTACAATAGGATTATCATTAATTAAAGTTCGTTGCGCATTAAATGAAAAGTAGCGCTGCCATTGGTTATCTAGTTGCCTGTATATAATTTCCTGAGAGTATCTAATTAGAAATATCAGCAACACCAAGCCTCCTAGTTTTAGAATGGAATTTCGCTTATCCTTATTGAAATACAGGTAAAAGGCGGGTGCAATGCCCAACACAATTACCATTAAAGCAGGCTTAAACCTTACCATTAGACCCAATCCAACTAATAGAAAACCCAAAAGGGAAGTTTTTCCCTTTTCAAAAAGAACGAGCATACCTGCTAAGGCAGAAATGCCAGCAATTTTGGTAAACTGCACATGTATATTAAATCTAAGGAACAGGCTCCAAATAAAGATAAGTAGTACAAGCTGGGTTAGGGAATTGAATCTCTCATGCAGGGCGGAAATTCCTATTTGAATAAAGGCTACAAACTGCAACACAAGTAATAACCACGTATACCACTCTAGCTCATTTGTAAATAGATATAGGCTATTGATAGCAGACCAATAAACGGATGTATAAAAACCAGTTGCCACAACGGAGTAGAAGTATAAGCTCCAGAGCTTAAGAGCAACATTACAACATCGTCGTTCTCCTCGAAATGAATAGACCCTGTAAGCCACAATGCGAATAAGGAAAGAGCTAATAACCCTACCCACTTGCCTTTTTGGCCCACTTTATGTCCATTCCAAAACCCCAAGTCCCTTAATATTTATTAAAGATAATTGCCGATTATTGCCGGCAAACCAAGCATTGATTATTTTAAACCAACAAAAACCCCGAAACTATGAAGAAATTACTATTCGCTGTGTTATGCTTAGGAATGAGCCTAGCCGCTTCTGCACAGGCCTACAATAACTCTATTGGTATTAGAGGTGGACTTGTGAATGGACTGAATTACAAAACCTTTATCTCATCTGGAACTGCCTTAGAGTTTGTTTTAGATCCAGCTGCGGGTGGATTTGAATTTTCAGCCATCTACGAAAAACAACAAAATGGAGCCCTTGGAACCACCGCATTAGATTGGTATTACGGTGCAGGTGCTGCCATTGGGTTTTACAACGGACCTCGTTACGGTGAACCATTAGATGGCGATGATGCTATTGGTTTTGCTGCCGTTGGTTTGGTAGGTCTTGAATTTCCTCTTAAAGAAATTCCAGTGGTATTCTCTGGAGATATTGGACCAGCCATTAATCTTACGCCGTACGGATATTTCTACTTTAATGCTGGTTTAAGTATTCGCTATTACTGGTAGTAAGTTTGAGTCTTTTTAATATGGAAAAGCCCCATCACGCAAAGTCGCGGTGGGGCTTTTCAATTTATTAGTAATCCCAATTTTTACTCTTCGCTTATACTAACTAGAATTTTCCGGTAGGCAGAAAACAATTTACCCTTGCTCACAAAACCTTGAAATACCGATCCCTTTACAACAGGCAATATCCAAGCAGAGGTTTTATCAAATTTCTCCATTACTTCCTCCATATTATCTGTAGCTTTAATTATGGTTGGAGGAGCGGTCATAACATCATATACCCTAGTGTTATCATGCTTTTCTTCGTCAAATAACACTTCTCTAATGTCATCCAACAATACCACACCCAAAAATTTCCCGTGCTCATCTACCACAGGGAAAATGTTTCGCTTAGAGCGGGTAACAATCTCCTTAACCAGCTTCCCGAAAGTCCACTCAGGTAACAACTCCTGAAAATTTGTTTCCAGGTAATTACCTACAGACATACGGCGCAATACGTTTTTGTCTTTGTGGCGGGTTAGTAAATCTCCTTTTTCGGCCAATTCTTTGGTATAAATTGTATAGCGTTGATAAACCCTAGAAGTGGTATAACTAATTGCTACCGTTATCATTAGGGGTACAAAAAGTTCGTATCCACCCGTAATTTCTGCGATTAAGAACAGCGCCATAAGTGGAGAGTGTAACACCCCAGCAATCAGTCCTGCCATTCCAACAAGCGTAAAGTTGGCAATGGGTAAGTCCTGAATTCCCATAACACTCATAAGCTTGGCAAATCCAAACCCAATAGCCGCTCCAATAAATAGAGAGGGCGCAAAAACACCTCCAATACCACCCCCTGCAAAGGTAAATGCCGTAGCAAACACCTTTAAAAAGCCCATGGCCACAACAAAAATTATAACAATGTAAATGTTGTTTCTAAAGTCGTAAAACAAGGACCCGTTAAATAAATCGACTGTATGATCTGAAATTAGGGCGTTTATAGTTTCGTATCCTTCACCGTAAAGTGGAGGCAAAAGGAAAATCAATATCCCCAAAGAAAGACCACCTATTACCGCCTTAGAATATGGACTCTTGAATTTTTTAATGAAGTCGTTTACCCCGAAATAGACATTATTAAAGTAAAGTGAAAACAATCCTGTTAAAACACCAAGACCCAAGAAATACGGTATTTGTCCCAACTCGAAATCGTTGGTTAAATCTACCGGAAATAGAATTTGCTCACCAATAAAATAGCGTGCCGTTAAAACCGCGGAAACACTTGAAAGTAATAGGGGAATAAGCGAATACATGGTAAGGTCGAACATAAAGACCTCGAGAACGAAAATGATGGCCGCAACCGGAGCTTGAAAAATTGCCGCCATGGAACTTGCCGCTGCACATCCGATTAATAAGGTTTTCACCTTATAATTCATTCTAAATACTTGGCCAATATTTGACCCCACCGCGGCCCCCGTTGCCACCGTTGGTCCTTCCAATCCGGTACTTCCCCCAAAACCTACAGTAATCGCTGAGGTGATGATGGAATATACCATCCGCCCTCTTTTAATAATGGATTTCTTTCGGGCAATGGCAAAAAGCGTATTGGGAATTCCATGCCCTATATCCTCCTTAATAAGCATTTTAACCACCGCTACGGTTAGTAACAAGCCCAAAAAAGGAAAGGCAAAATAGAGGTAGTTGTGGTAATCTGGAAAGATGAGCCTATCTACTGCCGACTGAATAAAGTGTACACTGTTTTTAATGATTACCGCAGCAATTCCAGAGGCCACACCCACTAAAACAGCCAGGAAAAGAACAAAGCGCTTTTGATCAATTTTCTTGAGCCGCCAGAGCAAAAAGCTTTTAAAAACAGATTGAACCAGACGGATTGCCATTGATACTACGCTTTTTCTACCAGGTCAATATACAATTCTTTAAGTTGCTCGCTATCAAGCTTATCTGGAGCATCGATCATAACATCTCTTCCTGCATTGTTTTTAGGGAAAGCGATAAAATCTCTAATGTTATCGTATCCTCCTAGCAAGGCACAAAGTCTGTCGAATCCAAATGCTATTCCACCGTGAGGAGGAGCTCCATATTCAAAGGCTCCCATTAAGAAACCGAATTGCTGTTGCGCTTCTTCCTTGCTAAATCCGAGTAAGTCGAACATTTTAGACTGCAATTCTCTATCGTGGATACGTATGGATCCTCCACCAACCTCAACTCCGTTGATGACCATGTCGTATGCGTTGGCTCTAATTTCTCCTGGTGCGCTTTCCATTTTTCCGATATCCTCGGCTTTTGGTGAGGTAAACGGGTGATGCATCGCATGGAATCGCTCAGACTCTTCGTCCCACTCTAACAATGGAAAATCGGTGACCCAAAGCGGAACAAACACATTTTTATCCTTTAGACCCTGCGTTTCTGCAACGTGCAATCTAAGTTCGTTTAACTGTTTTCGGGTGGAATTTAAATCACCTGAAAGCACAAATAATGCGTCTCCAGGTTTAGCTCCTGATGCTTGTAGCCATACCTTTAAATCTTCCTCGGTATAGAATTTGTCTACGGAAGACTTAACGGTTTCATCTTCGTTGTATTTAACGTAAACCATTCCCTTAGCACCCACCTGCGGACGCTTTACGAAATTGGTAAAGGCATCAAGTTCTTTTCTTGAATAAGCTGCTCCTCCAGCAACGCAAATCCCTAAAACCACCTCCGCTTCGTCAAAGATTTTAAAGCCTTTGTTTTTAGCATGATCGTTTAAGTTAACGAATTCCATTCCGAATCGTAAGTCCGGTTTGTCGGAACCGTATTTCTCCATTGCCGTAGCGTAATCCATACGCTTAAATTCTGGCAACTCTACCCCTTTTACCTCTCTAAAAAGATGCCTTACCAAACCTTCGAAATTGCGAAGAATATCCTCTTGATCTACAAAGGCCATTTCGCAGTCTATTTGCGTAAACTCCGGTTGTCTATCCGCTCTTAAATCTTCGTCTCTAAAGCATTTTACAATTTGGTAGTATCGGTCATACCCCGAAACCATAAGCAGCTGCTTAAAAGTTTGCGGCGATTGAGGCAATGCGTAAAACTGATTGGGATTCATACGAGATGGAACCACAAAATCTCTAGCACCTTCGGGAGTAGATTTTATCAAATAAGGTGTTTCGATCTCTAGAAAATCCAGACTATCTAAATACTTTCTAGTTTCTATGGAGGCCTTGTGTCGTAACTTTAAGTTGGCTTGTAAAGGCGGGCGACGAAGATCTAGGTAACGATATTTCATTCGCAGGTCTTCTCCTCCATCGGTTTCGGCCTCTATGGTAAAGGGAGGAGTTTTCGCCTCGTTAAGTAAGCTAAGTTTGGTTACAATAACCTCAACCTCTCCGGTTGGAATATTTTTGTTTTTAGAAGAGCGCTCAAAAACCTCTCCTTCTATCTGAATAACATCTTCGCGGCCTAATTTTCTAGCTTGCTCGCAAAGTGCAGCATCGCTTTCCATATTAAAAACCAACTGCGTAATGCCGTAGCGATCTCTAAGATCCACGAAAGTCATTCCGCCTAAATCTCTAGAACGCTGTACCCATCCGGCCAGGGTAACACGGTTATGTTGGTTGGATATTCTTAATTCTCCGCAATTATGGGTACGATACATGCCTTTGATTTTGAGGGGGCAAAGGTAAGAATTAGGGTGTTAGGATAAAGGGTGGAATTGCTTTTCCAAACCTAAATTAATACTTGCACCAAAAAACAAGGAGATTGGAGCTGATATAATTTCCTCCTCCTCCCCTACATTTGCTACCATGCAAGCAGATTCTTTTTTATCTCAACAGCTTGGGTTTAATATCCAACCTATAAAAAATACCCTGGCGCTTTTAGACGAAGGTGCTACCGTACCCTTTATTTCTCGCTACCGAAAAGAACGTACGGGCGGACTTGATGAAGTTGCTATCCAAACCATTAAAGATGCCTACAAAGCTTTTCAGGAGCTAGAAAAGCGCAAAGAGTTTGTCCTGAAAACTATTGATGAACAAGGGAATTTAAGTGAAGAGCTCAAAGAAAAAATCACTCAATGCACCGATCTAACCACCCTTGAAGATCTATATCTGCCTTTTAAACCCAAGCGTAAAACCAAAGCCGAAGCAGCCAGAAAACTAGGCTTGGAACCCCTTGCGGGAACGCTGATGAAACAAAGCCATAACGATGTAGAGGTATTGGCCTTGCGTTTTGTAAGAGGGGAAGTAAGCGATGTGGAAACAGCACTTTCTGGCGCTAGAGATATTATGGCCGAGTGGATTTCGGAGCGTGCGGTGGCTCGTGAAATCGTAAGAACGCACTTTGGTAAATCGGCCCAAATAGCTGCAAAGGTGGTAAAAGGAAAAGACGACCAAGACTCTAAATACCGTGATTATTTCGACTTTTCTGAACCGCTGAAACGCTGCCCTAGTCACCGACTTTTAGCTATACGTCGAGCCGAAGCGGAGGGTGTTTTGCGGGTAAGTATATCACCCGACCAAGAAGAAGTGCTTCATCACCTTAATAGATATTTTATAAAGGGAAATAATGAGGCGGCGGATCAGGTTAGTTTGGCCATTACCGATGCATACAAACGCCTTCTTAAACCTTCCATAGAAACCGAGTTTAAAAACAGCTCTAAGGAAAAAGCCGACCTCGAAGCCATTAATGTTTTTGCCGAAAACATAAGACAACTCTTACTGGCTCCACCCCTTGGCGCTAAACGAATTTTAGCGATAGACCCCGGTTTTAGAACGGGCTGTAAAGTGGTTTGTTTGGATGAACAAGGCGGGCTCCTACACAACGAAACGATCTATCCCCACGAGCCACAAAACGATAAGCAAAAAGCGGCTAGTAAATTACATCAGCTGATTGAGGCCTATAAAATAGAAGCCATTGCCATTGGTAACGGTACGGCTGGTAGAGAAACCGAATACTTTGTAAAAAACCTAAGACTCCCACAGCATACAGAAACCCACATGGTAAACGAAAGTGGAGCCTCTATTTACTCGGCATCCGCGATTGCCAGAGAAGAGTTTCCCAATTACGACGTTACCGTGCGCGGGGCCGTTTCCATTGGTCGTAGACTAATGGATCCATTAAGTGAATTGGTTAAAATAGAGCCAAAGTCTATAGGTGTTGGGCAATACCAGCACGATGTTGACCAAAAATTACTCAAAGAAAAGCTAGACCAAACAGTTGAAAGCGTGGTGAACCACGTTGGAGTTAACCTCAACACCAGTAGTGAACACCTACTGCAGTACGTGAGTGGTATTGGTCCCAAACTGGCTAAAAACATAGTTTCCTACCGTAGCGAAATTAGAAAATTCAACTCCCGAAAACAGCTTTTAAAAGTAAGCGGATTGGGCGCCAAAGCATTTGAGCAATGTGCTGGATTCTTACGAATTAGAAATGGTAAAAACCCACTTGACAATAGCGCCGTGCACCCCGAAAGTTATCCCGTTGTTGAGAATATGGCAAAGCACCTCAACGTAGATATAAAAGAGCTTATTGGGAATGCTGCAGCGCTTGAAAAAATCCAGCTAGAAGAATTTACTACCAACACCATAGGTTTACCCACATTAAAGGACATAAAAAAGGAACTTTTAAAACCCGGTAGAGACCCTAGAGGAAAGGCTACGGTCTTCGAATTTTCAAAAGACGTTTCCAAAATGGAGGATCTAAGAGAAGGTATGATATTACCTGGACTAGTAACCAACATTACCAAATTCGGAGCTTTTGTGGATGTGGGCGTAAAGCAAGACGGGCTAGTGCATATTTCTCAACTGGCCGACCGTTACGTTAGCGATCCCAACGAAATTGTAAAACTGCAACAGCAAGTAAAGGTTAGGGTATTGGAAGTAGATTTATCAAGAAAGCGCATTGCTTTTACCATGAAAATTTAAATCATAGGCTTTCGATGCTGCTAAAAGCCCTGACTATGCTGGCAAATTTTATATTTGGTTTTCATACGCATTACATATTGCTTAAACATGACTAGATTTTTACTCGGCTGCTTTTTGCTTATAGGTTTTATTGCTAAAGCACAGGTGGACACCACCAGCAACGAAGAAGAGGATTTCGATTTTTCTGATTTTGAACTGGCCACCGAGCCGGCGAAAGCATTCTGCAACAACAAGGTTCTGGGCCAATTACCAACAACCCTTGTTGGGATTCAGTACAACTTCCAGAGTGGACATGCTTTTACCCCTGGAAATTTAGTAGCCCAACCCGAGGATGAAATAGCCGAGCAAAACGATATCCAAGCCACCCACGGATTTACTTTTACCACTAACCTTCCGCTTATTAGTAGAAACAATATTCTCATTAATGCCAATGTGGTATACGATGAACAACACTACTCCTTTAAAAATCCGGTTGGAAATCACCCTTTAGCCAGAAGCATAAACCAAAACGGTTTACGCAGCTTAAACACCTTGTTTACTGTGTTTAAACCCCTAAACGCCAATCGATTTATTCTTGGTCAAATTGGTTTTGGTTTGAATGGAAATTATGCTTTTGGAGAGTTTCAATCGCTAAATACCTTACGTGTTCCTGTTGCCGCCTTATACGGATGGAAACCCTCAGATAAGCTAATGTACGCAGTGGGATTATCTCGTACATACCTAGGTGGCGCACTAAATTATGTACCCATCTTTTACTATTACCGCACATTCGACAACGAAAAATGGGGCTTAGAGGCTTTATTACCCGCAAGAGCTTTGTTGCGTTACAGATTTAACACGCAGTCTGTCTTAAGTTTTGGTTTTAATGTAGTTGGAAATACATATCGATTAGGTGATTTTGCCCAATTGAGTAATCAGGTAGGAAACGATGCCGCCCGAAACACGTTGATGCAAGCCAATGGTGTGGAACTAAAACGCTCTGAAATATTATTGGGGTTGAGATACCAAAAAGCAGTTAGCGGTTTCTTTTGGTTAACCGTAGAAAGTGGATTGCGAATTAACTACAGCTACGAACTAGACGAGGGGGGTGACTTTGCCCGACCCTTTGGAAACGACAAACCCTATTACATTGAAAACGAATTAGGTAATCCCCTTTATTTCCAAATTGGGATTAGCTATGTAAGTCCATAACAAAAAAGGCTGCTCGATTGAGCAGCCTTTTTTCATTATCCTGTTTAGATCTTATTTCTTCTTAACTAACCTAGTCCACACATCGGTACGGCCAAAAGCGGCGGTTCCTACATAACCACGAACCTCTATTTGGTTCTCCTCGGTTAGCTCTATTTTACAGTTGTAAGTGGTTCCATTTTTTGGATCGTAAATGGTTCCGTCCTTCCAAATCCCTTCTTCGCTATCGTAAACAAAGTCTTTCAGTATTCGGTATCCTTTTAGCGGAGTATCGCGTAAAGATTCGTCTGGATTATTTTTATCTGTTTTGGGCTTACCCTGCTCGTTTAAGGGCTCCTTTAACCAAACAATCCTTCCGAAATACTTATTTCCAATCTTGTCTATTTTAATATAGCTGGTACCCTCACTTGGCTGCCATACTCCAACCAATTTATCGGCCTTATCCTGAGCCAAATTGGGGCTCAAAAAAACGATACAACTTAAAAATGCAATGATTAATCCTTTCATGTTTCTATTTTTCAATGTAGTTAATAACTAGGTTAACCTTGGCGTTAACAGACATTAGGTCCATGTAGTCTTCCGTTAAATTGGCATCCAAGACCCAAGTGGCTCCGGCGTCGCTAGCGTAAGGCAATAAATCTATTTCTTCGGCTAAACTTAACTCAAAATTCGTGCCATCTGGTAATGGGCTTTTGGTTCCTATGCTTATCATCTCCTGATTATCGCTTACAACTTGCAGCAAAACACTCTCCATAATGGCTCTTTGAGTACTATCCAACTGTATTTCCACTGATTTTACACCGATAGATTTTATTTGAGACTCCGGCAAATTTGCTTTTTCTAAAAGCTCAGCCTCACTTAATTCCATAGGAGTTTGGAAAGTATTTGCTCCACTAAAAAGCATTTCGCCGCTTAAAGAAATTTCAACGCTTTGTTCAGCTTGTTCTACCGTAGCACATGAAAAAAGTACAAGGGCTAAAGCAAGGCTAAGAATTCGCATCATGTTGTTTTGCATTTGGTTTCTGGCGAATATAATAAGGGTTTTACTGATTTTTGACCCTCCTTTGCACATAATTGTTGTGAATCAATCGAAGATAAATTACCCTTGCGCTGGGTAACTAAGCATAAACAGTAGCTTTTAAAATGATAGAATTTAACCACGAATATTGGATGAAAAGAGCCCTACAGGAGGCCGAAAATGCTTTGCAGGCGGACGAAATTCCAGTTGGCGCGGTAGTGGTTTGCAACAATCAAATTATATCGCGGGCCCATAACCAAACAGAGCAACTTACAGATGTTACCGCCCATGCAGAAATTTTAGCCATTACCTCAGCGGCATCTTATTTAGGAACCAAATTTCTAAACGATTGCACACTGTACGTAACCCTAGAACCCTGTTTAATGTGTGCTGGAGCCATTCATTGGGCGAGATTTAAAGAGGTGGTAATTGGAGCTCGAGATGAAAAAAAGGGTTTTTCAACTCAAGTTTTGCACCCTTTCCACCCCAAGACTAAAGTAGTTTGGGATGTAATGGAAAGCGAAAATTCGGAAATATTAAAGCGCTTTTTTGCGAAGAAGCGTTAAAGGCTAAACTGAGCCAAGGGGTTTGCGTATCTTTGCATAAAATTTAGAATTATGTATCCTGAAGAATTAGTAATGCCAATGAAGGCGGAACTCACCGAGGTAGGATTCGAGGAGCTTTTAACCGCAGAGGCAGTAGACAACGCTATAAAGAGTAACGAAACCGTTTTAGTTATGATTAACTCGGTTTGTGGATGTGCAGCAGCAAACGCTAGACCTGCAGTTAAAATGGCCACCAAGCACGGAAAAACTCCAGATAAGTTCACCACCGTTTTTGCTGGATTTGACAAAGAAGCAGTAGACCAGGCAAGAAAGTATATGTTGCCTTATCCTCCTAGCTCACCATCTATTGCATTGTTTAAAGATGGAAAATTGGTTCACTTTATCGAAAGACACCATATCGAAGGGCGCGCTGCAGAAATGATTGCAGAAAACTTAACCGCCGCTTTCGACGAGTTCTGTTAAGAGAAAACACTTTAAAATATAAAAGCCCGATGCAGTATTGTATCGGGCTTTTTGGTTTAAACGGTTTGGGTGGATTGAATATCAATTAGAAGCTGCTTTACCCTAGTTACATAGCTTTAGGAGATTTACTCTAATTACCTTTTAATAATACCTTCTTGGAATTCAAAAAAAACTTGAAAAAAAAAAAAAAAATATACCGTTATTCACAAAAATTTAATTACATGAGTAAAATCCTTACCACCCTTATTCTAACGACCATTTCACTTTTGACTTTCCCTTGTTTTGCTCAACTAGACTATTCACTTAGCACTAAAAGCAAGCAATACGCAAATTTTCCAGGTGATACTCTTCCAATCAACGGCTCTTGGAAAGAAGAATTTGGTGCTAGCCCGATTCAACTAGAAAATTTTGAACTGGAATTGATTGCTGGCGAAAAGCTAAGTTGGCTTGTTTTTGACGGCAACCTTATTGCTTTAATGGATACCAATTTAAATGCATTAACCATTTCTCCCTATTCATTTACCAACGGAACCCTTCAAGATCGAAATTACGACACTAATTTAAGTAAGGAAGATAACCTTAGAAGAGATCCTTCATCCTATATCATTTGGGGGGTTAAGGAGAATGTAGTTGGAAAACACATTGTAATTCAATATACTAACGTAGTAGAAAGCAGTTCTTGCACCAATGCAGATTCTATAAATTTTCAATTGAAAATTTGGGAAAATGGCATTATCGAATTGCATTATGGACCAAACAGTATTCAAAGTAAAGTCAACCTAAAGCCTACAATTCAAGCCAATTATTGGGGAATTAATGGTAGCACAGAGATAACTCAGCTTTATCTCACCGGAGATCCCAACAATCCTCAATTGGATACCAACAGAAGTGAATTAGATGGTCCTGCGGTTGATGGAACTTTATACCGGTTAACGCCAGATAACATTTCCTCAATCCATTCTGCTAAACAGACAGGAGAAAAGATTTTTAGCTGTTACCCAAACCCATCAGAAACGGGAGTTTATACCCTAAAAGCTAAAGGTGAATTATTCACAGGCCCATGGAAAGTCCTCGATTCAAAAGGATCAGAATTAATATCTGGCGAAGGTAGTTCCGTAGACATTTCGGAAGTGAAATCAGGGATTTATTTTCTTGTAATCAAGGAGAATGGTGCTCCCATAAAGCTGGTGCGACAGTAATTAATTCTATACCAACAACAGAAAAATAAAAGCCCGAAGCAGTATTGTATCGGGCTTTTGGGTTTTAAATGGTTAGGTGAATACTAACTTTTATTTTCCTTTGAAAGCAAGGATTTCCTGTTTCATAACTGGAAGGTCCTTTTGGAGAATGGTCCAAATAATTGTTGGATCTATAGAGTCGTATGAATGGGCTATCAAATTTCGTAACCCAATAATTTGACGAGCTCCAGAAATCTGACCCTTAAAATTTAACTTTTTAAGCTTGTTAATGGCCTCTCCTATGATCATTAAATCCCTTTCAGCAGCTCGAACTGCCATAAAGTTTCCTTGAAACTTTAAATAGTCATTATCATGAAGATGAACAATTTGCTCCAATTCTGAAATGACAGATTCGATATCCAAAAGATATTTTAAAACTTCACTAGGCGGCATAAAGCGAAACCTTGGTTTTATCAAGCTCTTGCTTAAAAATTGGGTTCTTTACAACTCTGTACGAAACCAAGTCTATTTCACGATCAAATAAATCTTGAAGGGCGAATAATAGTGAGATAAAAGAATCCCCATGCTCTATTGGTGATAAGCCTTCCTTTAGAACCACAGCAAAGTCTAAATCACTATTGCCGTTTGACAAGCCACCTGCTGCCGAGCCAAATAAATACAGCTCAGCTACATTGTTTTTCTTGCAAATTTCTTGCAACTCATTTAGCTTGTCTTGGACTGCCTTTTCCATAATCCAAATTTACGGAAATAGGATTAACTCAGCTGCTCTTCCGATACGATACCCGAAAGAGCTCGGAAATAATGTTCAATAAATAGAAGATAGATGAAAAAGAATTTACTCAATAGAAATGAGAAGCTCTTTACCTAATTGTCTTGTCCTGATATAGGTTGACACAAAATCAATCAAAATGAGACAATTAACGCGTTACTCAGAAGCCTTCAAAAGGCAAGTCATTAAGGAGTACCTAACTACCGATCTTACTTCGGAAGAAATTTGTAAGAAGTACAACATCGGATATTTAAATAATATCTACCGGTGGCGTAAGAAATACGAAAGTGAATTTGATGTTTGGGATATGGATTACAAGGCTAAATTTACTGTCATGAGTAAAGAGCAAAAGAAATCCGCCAAGGAACTCCAGCATGAAAACGAACTTCTCAAAAAGGCCTTAAAAGACGCTGAATTAAAGAATTACGGCTTTAAACGTCTTATAGAGAACTGGGAAAAAGAACTCGGGAGGAAACTGCCAAAAAAGTAGTTTACCAAACAATTAATGAATTAGTAAGCGAGTCCTCATTAGGACTTAGCGCATGGTGTACTTTGTTTGGTAAAACGCGACAAGCATACTACAAACACCAAAAGCGTCGAGAGGCGCAACAGATGTCTAATCTGGCCTTGCTAGCAGATGTTTTACTCATTAGGCGAGAGCACAAACTCATGGGAACCAAAAAAATACGATCAATCCTAATAGATCATCCTGGGATGATGGGTCGAGATCGTTTTTTTGACTTAATGGCTACCCACGGATTACTTGTTCGTAAAAGGAAAAATAGAGTTTATACAACAAACTCCAACCATAGGTTTAGAAAGTATAGCAACCTAATAAAGGAACTAGAAATTGATCGTAAAAACCAAGTATGGGTATCTGATATAACGTACGTAAAAGTCGGGGAAACACCATATTACCTAAGTTTGATTACCGATGCTTATTCTAATAAAATAGTAGGCCATTGTATTGCAAAATCACTAGAAGCAAAACATAGCCTATCCGCCTAAAACATGCCTTAAAAGTAGAAGGGAACCCAGAGATCCATCACTCAGACCGGGGCATCCAGTATTGCTGCGATGAATATACATCCGTGTTAAAACAAAAAAACAGATCCATACTAATAAGCATGAGTAAAAAGGGAGACCCTTTAGAAAACCCAATTGCAGAAAGGGTTAATGGCATAATTAAAAACGAATATCTATGCAGTTATAACCTAACCAAAAGCAATTACAAAGAGCAAGTAGCCAAGGCGATAAGATTGTACAATCTGGAGCGTCCTCACTACAGTCAAAGGATGAAAACTCCATCGGAAATACACGACGGAATTATTAACCCGCTGACAACCTTTTTTAGGAATAAAAATCAATCGTTAACTTTAACCAGGAATTAAAAATTAACCTGTCAACTTTTTTCAGGACGGGACAAATCCCATCTCAATTAACCTATTCTACATCCGACCAATAACTAATTCAAACTCTGGAAAAAGGCTTGCACCATTCTTACCTGACCGTAGCTGTATTTCTCATTTAGCTCCGCCACCACTGGTTTTATGCTTTCTTTCCCTACCTCATCTAAAGCCTTACTTATCTCTGCAACCATCTCTTTCTCTAAAAAACGGTTTATTTCTATTTTCTTCTCACGGATTAATTTAACAGCATGCCCCTCTATTGTCGACGCTGCTAATCCCCTCTCCTCGGCAACTTCCTCTATGTTTTTACCTTCCAATAACAGTCCGAGCGTTGTCGCGTAGGTTGCGCCCTTTTCTGCTTTGGGCTTCTTTTCTCCCTTGGCTTTTTTGGTTTTCTTCTTGCCGGTTTTGTTAGCGGTCTCAACCTTTATTTTGGCGCCCAATGTGTTTATCATTTCCTGACGCTGAGAAGTAATGCCTCGCTCAACTGTTTTATCGCGCTCCACGGGCGATCCAGCCAAAATAGCATCCATTAGTACCGGAATTTGAGCCACCTGATGCCACTTCTCCAACAAACTCGCTTCCATCTGCTCCAACAGGGTGCAATAGGCCTTATTTCCCTTGTATTCTTGTACCGTAGCTAGTTGATTCAAGGTCTCAAATACTAAGTCGCGTAATACTTTTTCAAAGTATTTGCTCCCATCGTACAATCGCTGCTTTAATTCATCTTTTTTGCCCCGTCTGTATAGACCTACTAGCTGTTGGGCAAAGGTTTGCGCATGGGGCTGATTCTTACCAAGGGTTTGGTTAATACTTTTTGGATAAAGATTCAGGCTATCTATCTCAAAATTGTGCTTCTTCTCGGTCTTACTGGCAAAATTCTTAGCCTGGTTAATAAGACTGTCTAGGTTGTATGAAGAACCCAGCAAATAATCGATGTAGCGTTCTTGCTGCTCACTTAATTTCTGTTGTAGCGCCTCGTCATTTCTACTGTTTTTAACGAAGCGCTCTACCTGATCGTGGCAAAGAATCTGTTTAGGGCTCAACTTGCTTCGCAATTGCAATCCATCCAAAGACCTCAATCTAGAAAGAGCTACGTAGACCTGTCCTGGCGCAAAAGCCTGACCTAAATCCACCACGGCCTCGTCAAAGGTTAATCCCTGACTTTTATGCACCGTAATTGCCCATGCTAATTTTATGGGGTAATGACTGTAACTTCCAACCACCTCTTCTTTTAACTCATTGGTATCAGGGTCGTGTAGGTATTTTTTATTTTCCCAAAGTGCTTTTTGCAGCGTGTAGGGTGTGTCCTCATCATCAAATTTCACCTTGATCTTGCTCGAGTCGAGATCAACGACGGTAGCTGTTTTACCATTGTAGTAAACCTGGTCCTGGTTGTCGTTTTTAATAAACATTACCCGCGTCCCTTTTTTAAGGGTAATCTCGGGTTCGGTTGGATACATTCCTTTGGGGTAATCTCCCTCTATTTCGGCCTCGTAGGTATAGCTTTTGCCTGCTAACTGCTCCAATTTCCTTTCATTAATCTCATTAGCAATGCGATTATGGGTAGTAAGCGTAATGGCAGAGGCCTTGGGTTTTTCTGTGTAATAGCTATTTAGAAGCTCCAAATCTTCTGCCGTACAGGTGTTATCTCGCAGGTTGTTTAACAAGGAAATAAACTTGCCATCGCGTTGGCGGTAAATCTTTTCTAATTCAATATATATAGGTGGATTATCCCGTAAACAAAGGGCATCGTAGAAATACATCGACTTGTAATATCCACTTAAAACCGGCCACTCATTTTCTCTAACTATGGGCGATAGCTGAAATAAATCGCCAATAAACAACACCTGAACTCCTCCAAAACTTTCCCTAAAATTATTTCGAGCAGATTTTAGTCTAAAGTCTATGGCATCCAGCAAATCAGCACGCAACATAGAAACCTCATCAATAATTAACAGGTCTATATTCTGCAAAACCCGCTTTCGAACGGTGTTTAATGGGTGTCTGGCATTTAAATCGTTTCGATAAAAAATGGGACTATTGTAGTTCCTATCCTTGCTTTGCGTAAAATCTGGTAAATAGGAACCTGGAGGAAGTAAAAATTGACTGTGAATGGTAACCCCCTGTGCATTAAGCGCAGCAATTCCGGTGGGGGCAACTACCACAAATCGCTTATGGGTATTCTTACTTAGATTTCTTAAGAAAGTTGTTTTACCACTGCCCGCCTTTCCTGTTAAGAAAACATGGGCATGGGTACTATTTATAAAGGATGCAGCTAGTTGCGCTTTTTCATTTACTTCTTCCATGGTAGTAATCTTGGGACTAGTTATAAGTTAAGCGCAATTTTTAAAAAAAGAAAGCCCCAGATAAACTCCAGGGCCTAGCTTGATATCGCGAAACACTAAAATTATTCCTCCTTGTCGCCCTTTACGTCCTTGTTTTTGCTCAAAAAGGCATCCCAGCCCTGGGCCTGCAATTCGTGCTCTCCATTTTGTCTGTCTACAAAGCGATATACTTCTTTATCTGCAGTTATATATCCAACGGGAGTAAAATGGGGAGACCCTTTAATTTTATCGTAATCAGACTGCGAAATGGTAAATAACAATTCGTAATCCTCCCCCCCGTTAAGGGCAACAACCGTAGGATCTAAATTAAAATCGCGAGCGGTATTATAGGTGGACGGATCGATAGGAATTTTCTCCTCATGCAGGGTAACACCCATTCCAGACTGTGCCGCAATGTGTATGGCCTCCGAAGCTAATCCGTCCGAGATGTCAATCATGGCGGTAGGTTTCAGCTCCATTTTTTCAAACATCTCAATTACATCTTTTCTGGCCTCTGGTTTTAATTGACGCTCCAAAATATAATCGTGACCACTTAAATCGGGCTGTACTTCCTTGTTCTCCAAAAACACCGATTTTTCTCTTTCCAGCACTTGTAAGCCCATATATGCACCACCTAAATCACCAGATACTACCACAAGATCACCGCTATTGGCTCCATTTCTATATGTGATTTTGTCTTTTTTAACAGAGCCATAGGCTGCAATAGAGATTGAAAGACCTGCAGGACTAGTGGTGGTGTCGCCTCCAACCAAATCAACCCCATATATTTTACAGGCCAAAAGCATCCCCTCATATATTGCTTCAACCGCCTCTACCGTGTACTTGCTACTAATAGCAAGGGAAACCACAATTTGTTCGGGCTGACCATTCATGGCATAGATATCCGAAATATTCACCACTACCGCCTTGTATCCCAGATGCTTAAGTGGAGAGTAGCGCACATCAAAATGCACCCCTTCAACCAGCATGTCCGAAGCCAAAAGTTTATATTCCTCCTCGGTTCCAGCCAATACCGCTGCATCGTCCCCAATGCCGTATATAGTTGATTTATTGGTGGGTTGTATTGCCTTTTGCAGGCGAGAAATCCAACCAAATTCTCCTAAACTGTCAAAATTTGTTGCCATAGTCCTAATTAACGGCACAAAGTAACCGATTATTCGTTGTTTCAGAAAAGGGGTTAAGATATTTGGTCAATACCCTGTTTTAGGTATTTTTGCAGAAATTTAGATTAAATCTAAATAAACATGATAAAAGTTTCGGACAACGCACGTGAACAAGTAGCCAAATTGTTGGCAGAGGATCACAAAGGAAAAGACGCCTTTGTCCGAGTTGGAGTTAAAGGTGGTGGATGCTCTGGATTAATGTACAATTTGGAGTTCGACAACCAGCTTTCTGAACAGGATAAAGTTTTCGAAGACAACGGCGTAAAAGTAGTAGTAGACAAAAAGAGCTTTTTGTATTTGGTAGGAACCGAATTGGATTATTCCGGTGGATTAAACGGAAAGGGATTCGTGTTTGTTAATCCAAACGCTAACCGTACCTGCGGTTGCGGAGAAAGTTTCTCATTATAAAATTGTAGGACACAAAGTAGATGGAGGGGAAAGACAAAATACTCGAAGAGGTAACCCAACAGGAGTATAAGTATGGATTTTATACCAATATAGAATCCGACAAAGCTCCTAAGGGCCTAAACGAGGATATCATCAAACTTATTTCAGCCAAAAAGAACGAGCCAGAATGGCTGCTGGAATATAGACTTAAGGCTTTTGAGGTTTGGAAAACCATGAAAGAGCCAAATTGGGCACACGTAAAGTATACCCCGGTAGATTACCAGGATATCCACTATTACGCAGCTCCAAAAAAGAAGAAGGAATACGAAAGTTTAGACGAGGTGGATCCAGAATTGCTGGAAACCTTTAGTAAACTGGGAATAAGCCTCGATGAGCAAAAACGCCTAGTTGGAGTTGCGGTAGACGTGGTAATGGATTCGGTTTCTGTTAAAACCACCTTTAAGGACAAGCTTGCGGAGTTAGGTATTATTTTCTGCTCCTTTTCAGAAGCAGTACAAGAGCACCCAGAGCTGGTTAAAAAATATCTTGGGTCTGTAGTTCCCGTAACCGATAATTTCTTCGCAGCGCTAAACGCAGCTGTTTTTACCGATGGTAGCTTCTGCTACATTCCAAAAGGGGTAAGATGCCCAATGGAATTAAGTACCTACTTCCGTATTAACGAAGCAGGAACGGGACAATTCGAAAGGACTTTAGTGGTAGCCGACAAGGGAAGTTACTGTTCATATCTAGAAGGTTGTACGGCACCGCAGCGCGACGAAAACCAATTGCATGCAGCAGTGGTTGAATTGGTTGCTTTAGACGATGCTGAGATAAAATACTCTACCGTTCAAAACTGGTATCCTGGAGATAAAAACGGTAAAGGTGGGGTATACAACTTCGTTACTAAGAGAGGACTTTGCGAGGGTAAAAACTCGAAAATTTCTTGGACACAAGTAGAAACTGGGTCATCAATCACCTGGAAATATCCTTCATGTATCTTAAAAGGAGATAATTCCGAGGGTGAATTTTACTCTGTAGCGGTTACCAACAATCACCAGCAGGCAGATACCGGTACCAAAATGCTACACCTGGGTAATAATACCAGAAGTATCATTATTAGTAAGGGTATTTCAGCAGGGCAGTCTAATAACTCATACAGAGGTTTGGTTAAAGTGGCCAAGAATGCTAAAAACGCCCGTAACTTCTCACAATGCGACTCGCTACTTATGTCGGATCGTTGTGGAGCGCACACTTTCCCTTATATAGAATGCGACAATGCCGATGCACAAATTGAGCACGAGGCAACCACAAGTAAAATTGGAGAAGATCAAATTTTCTACTGCAATCAAAGAGGTATAGAAACGGAAAAGGCTGTTGCCCTAATCGTTAACGGATATTGTAAAGAGGTACTTAATAAGTTACCTATGGAATTTGCTGTAGAAGCAAGAAAATTATTAGAAGTAAGCTTAGAAGGAAGCGTAGGTTAATAAAAGAGAAGAAGATTAAAATGTTATCAATAAAGAATCTACAAGCCTCAATAGAGGGGAAGGAAATTTTAAAGGGAATCAACCTTGAAATTAAACCAGGTGAAGTACACGCTATTATGGGACCAAATGGTTCGGGAAAATCTACCCTAGCATCTGTATTAGCTGGAAGAGAAGAATACGAGGTTACAGGTGGAGAGGCAACTTTTAATGGTGAAGATCTGTTGGATCTAGATCCAGAGGAAAGAGCACACAAAGGATTATTCCTTGCTTTTCAATACCCTGTAGAAATCCCGGGTGTTTCTAACATCAACTTCCTAAAAACAAGTATTAACGAAATCAGAAAAGCCAGAGGAGAAGAAGAAATTTCTGCTGGAGATTTTCTGAAAATGGTAAAAGAAAAATCTGCCTTGGTGGATCTTCCTGATAACCTAGCAAAACGTTCGGTAAACGAAGGTTTTTCTGGAGGAGAGAAGAAAAGAAACGAGATTTTTCAAATGGCCATGTTAGAGCCCAAATTAGCCATCTTAGATGAAACCGATTCTGGTTTAGATATCGATGCGCTAAGAGTTGTAGCTAATGGGGTAAACAAATTAAAAAGCCCTGAAAATGCAACCATCGTAGTAACGCATTACCAAAGGTTGTTAGACTACATTGTTCCAGATTTTGTACACGTTTTATACAAAGGAAGAATTGTGAAGTCTGGCGACAAATCTCTTGCGCTAGAATTAGAAGAAAAAGGGTACGATTGGATTAAAGAAGGGGTAGAAGCGGTTTAATATGCTTACAGCAGAATCTAAAGTGAAAAATAGCTTTTTGAGTAACCTAGAACCGAACAATTCGGTTCTTGCCAATCCGCTTTCGAAGGAAGCAGTAGAGCTTTTGCATACTGCTGATTTTCCTACGAGAAAAAGCGAGTTCTGGAAATACTCGAGAACAGCAAAAATTCAGAATGGGAATTTCTCATTTCAAGAAAATAACAATTTCAATTTCAACAACGCATTCTCCAACAATACCATTGACATTGTAAATGGTAAGATTCAAGGGAATAACACCCAGGGAATAATCGTTAAGAAGCTTGAGGATTGCTCTAGCGAAGAGTTGTCGAAAATTGGAACCATTGCCAATTTCCACCGCGATGTGTTTAGCCTTATGCACCAGGCATTTTTTCAAGATGTGTTGGTAATTACAGTACCAGAATCTACTGTAATAGAGGAGGCTGTACAAATCAACATTGCGTCTACGGGTAACAATAGCGTTTCTTTCCCAAGAATTTTTATCTGTGCAGAAGAACTTTCAAAGTCTAAGTTCATCATCAACACAGAGTCTGAAGGGGATAACCAATTGTTGTACGTACAGAGTGAAATTCACGTTGAGGCGAATGCAAAACTTCATCTCGAACTAAACAACAGTGCTAATTCAGACTTTCTTATCACCGATACAGCAGCTAATGTTGAGAGCGGTGCGGTTTTCCACATAAACACCTTGTGTTTCGACGGAAACTGGCAAAGAAACAACCTAGACATCAATCTGATTGGAGAATTTGCACATGCCGAACTTAACGGTATTGTAATGCCCAACGGAGCACAGCATTTCGATAACCACACCATGGTTAGCCATTGCGTGCCTAATTGCACCTCTTCCGAAAACTATAAAAATGTAGTGGATGGAAAAGGAACGGCCATTTTCAATGGTAAAATAATGGTGCATCAAGATGCGCAGAAAACAAATGCTTTCCAGTCGAGTTCTAATATTCTACTTAGTGATAACGCAACGGTTAATGCTAAGCCAGAACTTGAAATTTATGCTGATGACGTTAAGTGTTCACATGGATCCACTACGGGTAAATTGAACAGTGAGGCATTGTTTTATCTGCAATCGAGAGGAGTTCCTGCAAGAGAGGCCAAAAAATTGCTTTTAAAGGCGTTTGCGGCTGAGGTATTGGAATCTATATCAGTTGATGCGGTTAAAGAATTAGCTGAAACAGCAATAGACAAAAAACTAGCTTAAGCTTGATTAAAGAATTGGTAAATACAGCGGAGATAAGAAAGCTCTTCCCTATTTTAAATACGGAGGTAAACGGAAAACCATTGGTGTATTTCGATAACGGTGCAACTACTCAGAAACCGAAATCGGTAATTGATTGCGAGCGCCATTATTACGAAAAATTAAACGCCAATATCCATCGTGGGGTGCATCACTTAAGTCAAATCTCCACCGATGCTTTTGAAGCCTCTAGAAAAGCTGTACAATCCTTTATTAATGCTAAACACAGCGAAGAAATAATATTTACAAACGGAACAACTGAAGGGATAAATATTGTTGCTCAATCGTTCCGTAAGAGTGGATTTGTAGGTAAGGGAGATGAAATTTTGATTTCGGCCCTAGAACACCACAGTAACATAGTGCCCTGGCAGATGCTCGCCGAAGAGGTTGAGGCTACTGTGAAAGTGGTTCCTTTTAACGAAAAAGGTGAGCTTGATACAGAAGCTTTCAGAAGCCTAATTAATCAGCGAACCAAAATCGTAGCCATTTCGCATATTTCTAATGCCCTTGGAAGTATAAACCCAATTAAGAAATTCATCGATTGGTCTCATGCTTTGGGAATTCCAGTGCTGATTGATGGGGCACAAGCTGCACCTCACTGCAAATTAGACATGCAAGAATTGGATGCAGATTTTTACACCTTTTCAGCACATAAAATGTACGGTCCCACTGGGGTTGGAGTATTGTACGGCAAAAGAGATTGGCTGAATAAAATGGAACCAGTTGTGGGCGGAGGCGAAATGATTGCTACAGTTAGTTTCGACAAAACCACCTATGCAGAGCTTCCCCATAAATTCGAGGCAGGTACTCCCAACATTGCAGGGGTGATAGCCCTTAAACCAGCGATAGAATTTATTGAAAAAGTTGGTTTCGATGAAATCCATGCAATCGAACAGCAATTACTCGATTACGCTACCGAAAAATTAAGTGCTTTACCCGATGTTCGAATAATAGGAACAGCAGAAAATAAAGCTTCGTTGGTTTCCTTTATTGTGGATGGAGTTCATCCATATGACATTGGAACCATTTTGGATAAAATGGGGATTGCTGTTAGGACTGGACACCATTGTGCCCAACCAATTATGGACCAGTTTAAGATACCTGGAACCATAAGAGCCTCTTTTGCCATCTATAACACTACCGAAGAAATTGATGCATTGGTTAAAGGCCTAGAAAGAGCCATTAACATGCTTAAATAGCTTTACCATGACCATAGAACAGCGGGAAAATGAATTGAGAGAAACCTTTGGTTTTTTTGATGATTGGATGGATAAGTATGAACATATTATCCAATTAGGTAAGGAATTACCACTTCTTGCTGAAGAAGAAAAAGCAGACGAATTGCTAATTAAAGGTTGCCAAAGTCGCGTATGGCTTAAACCGAACTACAACGGAGAAGTTGTAACCTTTAAAGCAGATAGTGATGCTATTATTACCAAAGGAATTATTTCCATCCTTATTAAAGTACTGAACAACCAAAAGCCTAAAGACATTGTTGATGCCAAGCTGGAAATAATTGATGAAATAGGGTTGAAAGAACATTTGTCACCTACCCGCAGTAACGGTTTGGTTAGTATGATCAAACAGATTAAAAATTATGCACTAGCATATTCACTTACCCAAAAAGCACAGTAATGGACAAAAAGTCTATTGAAAATAACATCATAGATACCCTAAAAAGTATTTTCGACCCGGAAATACCCGTTGATATCTACCAACTTGGACTCATTTACGAAATTAACATCGACGATAATGCGGATGTTGAAATAGTAATGACTCTAACCACTCCCAATTGCCCCGTTGCCGAATCTATGCCTGCAGAAGTAGAGCAGAAAGTTAAAGACACGGAAGGCGTGAACGATGCCAAAGTTAAGTTGGTATTTGACCCACCATGGGACAAGGAGATGATGACCGAAGAAGCCAAACTGGAATTGGGATTTTTATAAATGATTATGGAACCCATTATTAATCGAGTAGCAAATTCAAAATTAATTACACTAGACCTAGATGAGTTTATTCCCAGCGAATCCATAACTGCAATTCCAATAGCAGAGGGTTTGTATGAAGGATTAATCCTAAAGGAGAAGGATTTTAGGAATTGGGTAAATCAATTAGTTAGTAAATATCAAGACCAAGTCCTTACCATTATCGATACGAAGGACGCTATTGTTCCAAAATGGGCTTATTTACTGCTTTCTACAGCACTTTCCTCAAAAGGGAACACAATATACTTCTCAGATAAAGAAAAGGCTTTAGAAAGGCTAATATTAGATAAAGTTAATAGCCAGTTTGCAAGTTCTCTTGCGGAGCGATCAATGGTTATTATTAAAGGATGTGGTAAACTAGATCTATCAGGAGAATTTTACGGGGAACTAGCAAAACTGCTGAGGCCTAAATGCAAAAGCCTCATGTTTGGGGAACCTTGTTCTACAGTGCCCATTTACAAAGCATAAAAAAAGCCCCACCGTAGAAGGTGGGGCTTTTTTAATTAGGTATATCTGGGTTTACTCATTAATCGCAATTACCCTAATCTCAGTTCTTCTGTTTTGTTTGTGCTCCGCTTCTGTACACGCAACACCATCAGAACAATTATTCTTCAATTTCTCCTCACCATATCCTTTAGCTAGGATACGCTCAACAGAAATTCCTCTACTCACAATGTAATCTACCGCACTTTGAGCACGTTTTTGGCTTAATTCCATGTTGTAATTAGCATCCCCTCTAGAATCTGTATGTGAGCTTAGCTCAATAGATACTGAAGGATTATCCTGCATAAATTCTACAACTTTATCTAATTGTTTTCCAGCATCAGCAGTAATATTCCATTTACCTAGTTCGTAGTACACGTTTGGAATTTCAATTACTTGATTAACTCTAATGCGCTCAAGGAAAATATCATCAACCTGAATTGGTCTATTCACATCCTGACCAGCAGTTGAGAAAATTTTGCTCTTAGCCATAAATCCTGGCTTGGCAGCCTTAAGCGTATAAGTACTATTAGGGTCTAGTATGAAAGAGAACTTACCATCAGGACCCGTTAATGTTTTTTGGATTTGTTGAGAAGAGGACTTAATTAAAGTCATTTCTACACCAGCTAGTTTGATAGAAGATCCAACCTCACGGATAATCCCCTTAGCCATTAGGTTGTTCTTCTCAACTCTAACAGTCATATTCTTAACTTCTCCAGCAGGAAAAACAGGAACATTAACCTCAGTCTGAGTGTAATTTCCACCTTCTGTCATTAAAGTGTATTGCTCTTGTCTGTTAAGAGTAAAAGTAAAGTAACCGTCTTCATCAGCCACCGATCTACCTAACACGGCACCATCAGCATTCTTTACGTATACAGTTACATTAGGAACGGTAAAATCATTCTGATCTATTACCTGACCGTTTAACACGTAGACTTCGCTTTGCTCGTCAAAGATGAAAGCATAGATATCATCTCCACCAACTCCACCTTTCCTATTAGATGAGAAATAGCCGAATGTCTTAGCAGAATCTGTTACAAAAGCGAAATCATCTCTTGAAGAGTTAATAGGCTTCTTCATGTTTTCAACACCACGCCATACCCCTCTTGAGTATTTCACTTTAAAAATATCAAGACCTCCAAGACCTACATGTCCATCGGAAGCAAAGTAAAGTTCATTTGATTCATGAATGAAAGGGAAGGTCTCATTTCCTTCGGTGTTTACAGTTGGACCCAAATTTTTAGGTCTTCCCCAAAAACCTCTATCGTACTCAACTTCGTAGATATCATACCCACCATAACCACCTGGCATGTCAGAAGCGAAGTACAATTTGTTACCATCCTTTGTTAAGCTCGGGTGTGCAACGTTAAACTCATCACTATTAAATGGAAGTGGCTCAATATTTACAAAGTCGTTACCCGCAAGAGTTGCTCTGTATATTTTCAATTTTGGCTTACCACTTCTAGAGCGAGTATACTCACCACCTCTAGTAAAATAAATTTGTAATCCATCAGCTGAAAAAGAGGCCGAACCTTCGTGAAACTTAGTATTTAGTGATTTACTTAATAACTCGGGAGTTGTAAGAGCACCACCTGCAACACGATCCGATACATATAAATCCAAAAATTCTCCTCCATTATAGGCCCAAGTCCTTAAAATAGCGGGGTTTTCATACCCACTAGAAGAGAATACGACAGAATTTTCACCAAAGAAAGCTGCCCCAAAATCTGGACCTTCTGTGTTTACTTCTGCATTAGAAATCTTGTATGGATGTACAATTGGACTTAGTTTTCTAACATAATCTCCAGCGGAATTATGCATTACACCTCGGGTATCTTCTGGCTTTAACTCTTGGAATAAACGCATCCAATTGTTAGCCTCGGCATATTTACCATTCGCTTTAAGCATTTGAGCGTAATAGTAAACCTCCATAGGTGTACGAGATCTTAATTGCACTGCCTGAGCATACCAAACCTCAGCCTGCTCAAAATCTCTCATTTGGTTAAAACAATATGCCAAATTGTGAATCGCCTCATCTGGAACCCTATCCTTGGTATAGGCAATATCTAAATACAGTTGAGCCGCTTTGAAATAGGCTTCATCTTCAAACAGCTGGTTTGCACGGTCTAATAACTTAAACTGACCGAACGCAGCTGAACTAATTAAAATGGCTAAAACAACGGCTAGTCGTTTGGTAAGATTCATGTTGCTATGGTTAGAAATATCTTGGTGATCTAATACGGCTACTTCTGTAGATGAAGTCATACGACAACATCACTTCATGTGTTCCATTATTATACATTCCAAGGTCGCTGGTAGTATAATCATAAGAGTAACCTAGAGTAAATTGTTCGGTTAGGAAGAATTGTAAGATACCTCCAAAAGAGTCTCCTAATCTGTGCATTACTCCAACTCCAAACTTCTCAAAGAAAATTGCATTTGCAGTAACATCCAATGCTACGGGTGCACCACTGGTATATCTCACAGCAAAGGAAGGCTTCAAGAAAATTTGTGGATTTAACTCTACTAGGGCTCCCGCCATTGCATGTACGTGCATATTCTGGCGATAGGAAGCAAATTGAGAACCTTCTGGAACAACTTCGTTAGGCAAGAAACTTGGTACGCTAATACCTCCAAAAAATTTCTGATTAGAGAAATAAGCACCAAAACCTATGGTTGGTAAAAACTCCCCGCTGATTGACTGTGCAAATGCTGGATCCGTTGAAGATCCATTACCCTGCTCTTGGCTAGTATTTACATTGGCAAAATCTGCGTTGAATAAAGAACCTCCTCCACGTAAACCTACACGTAGAAAACCATCTCTAGTCACTTGAAAACGATACACTACATCTACGTAGAATCCTGTATTTGTTACAGGTCCAATTTCGTCGTTGTACACTCCAAGACCAAGTGCTAGACTTTTGTCCTGAATTGGTGAGTGAATATTGAAATTGGTGGTAGAAGGAGCGCCATCGAATCCAACCCACTGCTCTCTATGAGATAAAGTAGCGTTAAGGGCCTCTTTAGAACCAGAATAACCTGGGTTAACTGAAGCTGGATTTTGAATATAAAGCGTACTTAATGGATCCTGCTGGGCAGAAGCATTAAATGCTCCTCCCAACAAAATTACCAATCCAAGTGCTATTTTATTAAATGACTTTTTCATGAGTCCTCAGTTTCTTAATTCTTAATTTCTGCTGATGAATACGTATCCTGTTAATGCTTCCTGACCTATTCCTAAATCGAAGGTATAGAAGTAAGTTCCATCAGGCAATACATCTCCATCTTTAGTACCATCCCAAGTATTATCGTAATTCTCCATTTCGAATACTAGAGCACCCCATCTGTTGTACACTCTTAAAGTATTTCCTGGGAAGAATTCACTATCTGGAATTACAAAGAAGTCGTTAATTCTATCTCCGTTTGGCGAGAATCCTTCAGGGATATAAGTTTCAATCTTACAATTGTCACCCGCATCTCTGTAGTTAGGAATTCCGTCACCATCGCAGTCACCATCTCCTTCAAGACGATCTAGAATTCCATCTCCATCAGCATCTATAGATCTGAAGTCATAAATTCCATTTCCGTCTGAATCTCTAGGTGCAGAATCAGTACCTTCATCTCCTTCACCTCTTTCTTGCTCATCCAATAATCCATCATCATCTGAGTCTGCATCATGGAAGTCAGGTGTACCATCTCCGTCTGCATCGAAAGGCCTATTTACGATAGACTGAAGGTTATCTAATACCTCATACTTATCTTCAATTCCGTCATCATCTGAATCGAAATCTAGGAAGTCTGGAATACCATCAAGATCGAAGTCAACAAATAAGTTAGTTGTAATGGTATCTGGACTTGTTACAGAACCAACTGCCTCGAAGATATCAAGGTATCTATCATTATCTGAATCGACATCCTGGAAGTTGAAAATTCCATCCATATCTGTATCTAGAAGATCACCATTAGCAGCTAATTCAAGTGCATCTGGAATTTTATCTCCATCAGCATCTAGATCTCTATAATCCGCTCTCGTATCACCATCGGTATTAACCGGCTGTTGTCCAAGAGTAATGTTTCCTCTTTCAATTGCATCTGCAATTCCATCTCCATCCGCATCAAAATCGATGAAGTCAGGAAGTGTATCAGATACAGAGAACGAAGATCTTTGATCTTTATCTGTATTTCTTGGAATTTCAATCGGTCCTTTTTCGATAAAGTCGGCTATACCATCATTATCAGAGTCAACGTCAAGGAAGTTAGGAATACCGTCTCCATCGAAATCGTTAGGCACTCCGAATTGGTTCTTATACGCCTCTCTTCTATCCTCTATTCCATCACCGTCAGAGTCTGTATCTCTAAAGTTTGGAACATTGTCAGTTACTACAATTCCAGGACCTGGGTTAGCATTGGTATTAATTACTACCAATAAGCTTCCACCTTGGTTTTCTCTTGAGTCAGAAATTCCGTCGTTATCAGAATCTGTATCAAGATAGTCTGGAGTATCATCTACATCGGTATCCACAACTGCGAATACAAAAGTAGTTCCAGCTAAGTCATTGTTTGGTCTAGCTTCAATTTGATCTCCAATACCATCACCGTCAGAATCTTTGTTCAGGTAATCGAATGGTGCAATACCAGGACCTTGGAATGATAATGGTGCTGAACCGTTATCGGTTAATCCTTTGGTTGTATTGTTAATACCAGCAGCATTAACAGCATCCGTTTTACCATCGGAGTTACCATCGAAAGCAGCATAGTTGTCTGCTCCAAATGCTTCAACGATATCTGGAATTAAGTCGTTATCAGAATCTAAATCCAATGCGTTGATCAATCCATCTCCATCGAAATCGAAGGCTGCAACAACACCATTTTTAATTGTAGATCCAACTAGTGCAGCATAATCAGCATCCTGGAAGTTCAACAAGGCATCGTTATCATGGTTTCCGAATGGATTTCTATTTCCACCAGCTATTCTTGATTCAACTAGGTTGCTAATACCATCGCCATCCACATCAAGATCCTGATTGTTTCTAACACCATCTCCATCTAAGTCTCCACATAGAATAGAGTTGGCATCATCTTTATCTTGAATGTAAATGTTAGCTATCGCTGTATCCTTTCCACACTCAGAATCGGTAATGATTAATCTGATGCTGTAATTACCTGCAGATAAACGATCTGGGAAGAATACTCCTCCACTTAAGGCTCCAGCTGCACTAATTCCTGGGCTTGGGAAAAGCTTTTGGTTAGCACTACGCTGAGGGAATAAATCCAATGCTGGGAATTCTTGACCAGCAACGTTACAGTAGAATACCGTGGTATCTCTACCTGCATTTGGTTGTCTTCTTACATCTACAGTGAAGAAGGCTACAGTTGGTCCACAGTTCTCGTAAAGAGCTGGAACTCTATATGCATACTCATAAGTAGATCCAATTCCACCATCGTTAGTTTGACCAAGGTCGAACATGTTTCCGTCTACAAGACCTCCAATACCATTGGTATCAATCCAAACTCCTGCGCCGTTAGTTCCGAAGAACACATCTAGGTTGATAATTCCATTGTAACATACTGCTATAGTAGTATCTCTACCAGCCGCAGTGTTGTCACCGATTTTCACAGTAACTCTAGAAGTACTAGTTAACACGGTATCAGCACATTCAGCCTCTACAGTATAGTCATACTTGTAAGTACCTCTGTTCAAGTCCTTAGGTGAAATTAAAGCGCTATTGTTCCCATCATAAGACGGTGCTGGAGTTCCAGATACACCTCTCCAAGTTCCTTCTGGAAGCCAATCTACATTTTCATTTCCAAGTGCATCGAATAAGTTGTACTCGAATAACTTCTCACAAATGAATACTGTAGTATCTCCACCTGAAATTGGACCAGGAGACAGGTTAACTGTTACCGTAGCGGTGTCGTTATAACAACGTGCATCAATTACATACTTGAAACAAACTTGTGATTGTGGGTCTGGCTCAAGCGTTCTATAGCGCTCGTGGTTAAATATCTGATCTTTATTTCCTTCCATGTACTGCTCCAAGTCTGGATTACATGGAATGAAATAACCAATTGGGCTGTAGTTTCCTTTAATTCCGTCAAACAGATCAAGCTTTGGCGCACCAGCACAAGCGTTAATGCTTCCATCGGTACCTGCTCTTTCTATCTTGTTCACCTTAATATTAAGTACAGCAGAATCTAGTTCACAAATTTGTCCATCACCTACGGTGTAAACTATTGTGTGTAGTCCTACACCTGCAGTATTAGGATCGAAGAATCCTCCGAAATTTAATCCAGCATTAGTAGAAGCCTTTCTTCCTTTGAATACTCCATTTCTATCAATGGTTTTTCCAGGAATCTGATTCTTAGCTAATAATCCGTATAGATCGTATAATCCGTTATTTAAACAGATAGTGTCTTTGGCATTAGCTCCAGGATAAGGTTTTGGAGTAATGTTCAGACGAATCTGAAGGGTAGCAGGAGGACAGTCTCCTTTGTTTACCTCATACTCTATAAGTACTGAAGAACAATTAGTAGTACCTCTGTTATAAACTGCGTTGTTCCAGTTGTTTGCGTTATCGATAGCTCCACAACCATTTGTTAGGATAGTGAAGGTTCCACTTTGATCGATGTTATTTCCTAGTGGGAATAAATCTCCTAGGTTAGTTACAGGATCGGAACAAACGTCAAACTCATTTACCTGCTGATCAAATCCGTCTAAATCTGGACCAGAAGTAACAGTAATCTCTAATAGTGAAGAGAAGTTCTTCGGATTATTGTTATTTCCTGGATCATTTACACTACTTACCACTGGGTTAACACAAGCTACTGTAGGTATGTTATAGCGAACTATGTATAGGTTAGGGTTCGCTCCAGTCATTCTGAAGTTCTGACCTAATATTCTACCATTTGCATTAGATGTTACCGCAGTAAAGAAGTGACGGTTTGGATCGAATGGATCTTTAGTTCCACTAATTTGAGTGTGCATGTTAAAGGTTGGTGAACCTTCACAAATACTGTACTCAGTTAATGGATCTTGACCTGGTCCAGGACCTCCACCTGGTTGAGGAATCTTCTCTACGTTAATTCTCAATCCAACTTGAGTTCTAGCCTCACCACACTTGTTGTTCTTATCTTTACCGCTCGTAAGTTTTAATCTTACGTTGTATGGGTTTTTATTGTTAGGAACTGGAGGTTTTGGCATAGTTGGAGCCAATCTCGAAATATCCAAGAAGTATGGCTGAGATGGACTCTGGTTATAGATAGTACCATCTGTAACTGGGTCTGGAGTACCAGGGATTCCGTCGAAAGCAATAGTATCGAACTTAGGGTTGAATATATCTCTGATATCCAGTTTAGCAGGATCTCTTCTCAATTCAGAGAAGTACTGCTTAAGATCTAAGTCCGTAATAGAGTTACATACAGTGATATCACCAGGACCTGCTGGATCTACCTCTAAAGTAAATCGCTTATCATAATCTGGCATCACTGCAGCGATTACAACAGACGAACTCTTGCCACAACCAATTTCACGAGGAACAGCAGTAGAAGTTCCTTCATAATATGTTGGGATAGTTAGTTTTCCTGCAGAAGTATCTCTTACAGTATATTCGAAGTATAGTAAACGGTCTGTTTTCAACCATTGCCAGAAAGACAAGTTGTTAACACCACCAGAATACTGACGGCTTCCGTTAATAGTTTCCGTTCCTTCCCAGTATTTTACAAACTCTTCTACATCAAACTCTGAAGAATCCGCACCGGTAAAGAAACGAGATCTGTCTCTTTTATTTACTTCATCTAAAACTTGTTGAGGAACTAGGTAACCTGCATTAGGCTTAACCAATTTCCATCTTCCATATAGAGGACGACCTGGATTTCCTAGAGGCTCATCGAAAGAGTTAGGCACAAAACCATTTAATAGGTTTACTGCATTTTCATCCTCACAAGCATATAGTAATGAATCATCACCACCTTTTGGTGTCCCAGATTCTAACTTCTTAGAAACATAGGCAACAACGTTTGCAGAATCATCTGGACATTCTGGAACCTCAACAATATAAATATGTCTGAATCCAGTATCTGGTGATTGTAATTCAACATTAGCAGGATCGAAAGTAGCGTTATAAGTTGCACCAACTAAACCACCTGCACCATCAGTATCTTCCCAGATTCCAGTAGTGTTTGCTCCTGGCCCTAGGTAATCTTTCATGTTAACAACAGGCTCAGTTGAACATCTTACAAATAGGCTATCCTTACCTGCGAAACCAACTTGGTTTACAGTTATTTTAAAGAACGCTGTATCTGCCTCACAACCTGCATTGAAAGTTCTGTAGAAGAAGTTATATGTTCCTCCACCAAGATTTTTAACGTTAACCAATCCAGTGTTAGAGTTTGTAACTGCGTTAGCTACCGACTCTAGTGCTCCGAATTCCTCCATTACATCTGTAGCTGGAGCTACACCATGAACAGCACCATTCGCATTTCCTGAAATTTGATCAGAAAGGCTGTAGAAGTACTGCTTTTTGTTCATGTCTACGTTACAAATAGTCTCGGCAAAATCTGCACCCGACTTAGGTTCGTTGTAAACCTCAATTTGTAATTGTGAAGAAACTGCTGGACACTCTCCATCTTTAGGGAAAGTATAGGTATAAGTAAATGTACCCGCACCTGCTGCTGAAGCGTTGAACTTAGCATTTTCAGAAGTTCCAGAAAGGAATACGGTTGGTGACCATGTTCCTCCATTGTCTGGAGTTCCGTTTAATTCGTTAATCAATGTTCTTGGTCCATCAGCTGTACAAGCCAAAATGCTGTTAGACATTCCTGGGTCCTTGAACGGACTAACGTTAAATGTCAATACCGCCGCATCATCAGGGCAAGGCCCGTCACCTTCTACTCTATAGTTGAAAGTAAACGTTCCACCATCAGTATCAAACTGGAAAGCAGTTGGATTAGCAGTCGGGACATCTCCCACAGTCTCTAGTGGACCGAAGAAATCTCCATCTGTATCCGCAGCAGATAATAAAGTATCGTATAGATTAATTGGTGCAGAAGGACAAATACTATAGTTCGCATCTGGACCTGCCTCAGGCTTTAAGAAAAACTCAACGGTAACGATAATAGAATCAATTCTACAGATATCGTTCCCTTGGTTATCTGGGTTTCTGTAGTACTTACGGAATTTGTATGTTCCCGCAACCGTTTCTTTGTTAGGCTCGAAGAATGCTTGGTTTTGTACTCTAGAAGCTCCTGCTGGCCACTGGTAATTCTCCCAGTTTCCAGAAGTACGGAATGCATCATCTACCAAGTTATCCATTGCGATAATTGGATCGTTCTCACAAACCTGAGTATCAACAGTAGTTGGAACTACGTATGGCTCTGGGTAAATTCTAACGTAAACGCACTCTCTAGTTGGAGAACACTCTCCTGTTTCATCCTTTACTTCGTAACAAAGTTGGAAAAGCTTAGAAGCTTGAGGTGGGTTAACATTAAATTGAGAGGCATCTAAAAATCTAGAGCTATTGATTTGAGGGCTATTAAGTGCTGTTTCCGTTCCAGACTCAACTAGAAGCCATTGTCCATTAATATCTGGAGTTGGTCTAGATGGATCACCATCTAATAAAGCAAATAAGTCTACGTTTTGCTGATCAACACAAAGTTTTAATGGATTGGAAATACTTGTACCATCATTTTTACCAGCATAAGGCTTTCTTAATACGGTAAGTGTAACTTGATCTTGATCTGAAGGACACTCAGGATTAGAAACCGTGTATTTATAAGTATAAGAACCAGGAGCTGGCATTGGAGAAACAATTCCATTAGGAACTACATTTCCACCGTTATCCGTCCAAACCCCATCTGGATCTGGATTAGAAGCTGGATCTAATAAAGTATTTAAATCGAAATCAGCTAAATCCTCACAAACTTCATTATCTGCGTTAGGATTAGCATCACCCGCGTTAGGCAATTTATACACTCTATATCTCACAGGCGTAGCAACTTCACCACATCCGTTATCAAAAGTAACGTAGTGTGTGAACGTATAATCGAAGAAAGCTGGACCACCATCCGCTGGCGCCGGATATGCGCTCGGATTTATGTTAAGGAAATTATCTCCAGGTGAACCATTTTTAAGTACCACGTCTGGCCCGGTTGGGTTGCTAGGACTTGGTCCTTCCCATCTCTGAGTAAGAATTCTAGCGTTGTAATCGGATACGATCCACTCTACATCAGAAACAAGAGTAGCTGGATCACCTATACAAACATCCGCTTCAGTTACATCTTTATTGGTAGGCTCATCTCCTTCAACGATGATATCAATGGTTTGCGTTTGAGATGCAACACCTATCTCATCAATACCCGTTAATCTAACAGTATATCTTCCAACGGCAGCATAAGTATGAGTAGGCGTATTGAATTCAGACTGTCCAGTATTATCGTACTGTAAACGGTTAGCCACTTCATCAACATTAAATGTATCAAGCGGAGAACCATCACCCCAGTCAACCACCACAGAATCGAGGCGTTGCTTGTAGGATCCAAGGTCTTTAAACTCAAAAGTCTGCCCGTTAGCAGAGAAGTCGTCATCCATCACCCATCTTACCGACGCGTCGAATCCACAGAAAACGTAAGCTTGGTTTGACATACCTGGAGAGAACACGAAATCCTCATCGTTACCTTCTGCAAAACCAATCCAGTTGTAGTTACTTGGGATAAGCGTCCCAGCACTATTTACTAGATCTACATTGGCTTCCCACCCAGCGGCAGCAACACCACCACTTTCAAACCAAACAAAAGAAATTCTTCCGTTTGAAGCTGCAGAACCGGTAAAGGTTATTGGAGCTCCTCTTAAGTTGTTGTTAAGAGTGTCTGTTTGATTCCCTGGAGCTCTAGTGTTGTCCTCATATACGAAAAGGGTATCATTTGGCTCTATATCAGTAGCCGTAAATGAAACTCTAACAAAAGTACCAACACCAACAGGCTGGAACTCAGCAAAACTCTCATCTCCACCGTCGATGTAGTTATTACTGGGTCCTTCCGCATCTGTATAGATGTTTGGAACATTCTCGTAGTCTACTGGAAACACTGTACCCACTCCAACCCCTGTTGGTTGAGCTTGTCCATAAGATTGTATCTGCCATGCCAAAAACGCCACGCAGACCGTGATAAGGTTGAATATTTTACTCATAGCTAGCCTTTTGCCCACTTTGAAACGGTGACAATAATACTAAAATTTCTCCCCATAATCTACGGGGATAAAGTTTTCCACAAAAAATATTGGGTATATATCGAAAAGCTGATACTTAGTATGCTCTTTGGTTATTTCCTTCAAAATAATTTATAAAGGCTCTGTTTACCACTTTATTACCTCCAGGAGTTGGATAATCTCCAGTAAAATACCAGTCTCCTTTACTATTTGGACAAGCCTCGTGTAGTTTTTCGACACTTTGGAAGATAATTTCTACCTCCGATTTTTGTCCAATAGGTTTTAATATTTCAGAGATCTTGGCTTCCATTTCAGCCTGAGTATGAGGCGCATAAATTTGTTTTACGCGGTTTACAACTTTCTCTTTCGGTAATTGAACCTCCTCTAAACACTGTTTATAGGTCTCCTCTAAAATGTGATGCTGACCCTTATCCTTTAGAAGTTCTACGGCTGCCTGGAAGGCAACAAAATCACCTAATCGCGCCATGTCAATCCCGTAACAATCTGGGTAACAGATCATTGGCGCGCTAGAAACCACTACGATCTTCTTTGGTTCAAGTCGATCGAGTATTCTAAGAATGGATTCCTTTAAAGTGGTACCTCTTACAATAGAGTCATCTATTACCACCAAATTATCCTTACCTGGCTGTATGGAATTGTAGGTAATATCGTATACGTGAGATACTAGGTCTTTTCTTCCTTCGTCCGATGAAATAAAGGTTCTAAGCTTAGCGTCTTTGATGGCTACCTTTTCGATTCTTACCTTGGGAGCAAGCTCCTTCAATAGTAAATCTTTGTTTAAATCCGAACCACTTTTTAATAATCTTTCGATATTATTTGCCACAACCTTGTTTTCCAAACCTTTTATCATTCCATAAAAGGCGATCTCCGCTGTGTTTGGAATAAAGGAAAATACAGAGTGGTCTACATCAAAATCTACACTTTTTAAAATACGGTCGGCTAGAAGTTCTCCTAACTTTTTTCTTTCGCCATAAATCTCTTTATCAGAACCTCTTGAAAAATAAATTCTTTCGAATGAGCAGGATTTCTTTTCCCCAGCTGGATTGATTCGCTCAACTTGTAGGTCACCTTTCTTTTTGAGGATAATGGCACATCCTGGCTCCAGCTCCTTGATGTCTTCGTACTTAACGTTAAAGGCAGTTTGGATAACGGGTCTCTCCGAAGTAACCACAGCGATTTCATCGTCCTCGTAATAATGGCAAGGTCTAATTCCGTTTGGGTCTCTTAATACAAAAGCATCTCCATGCCCTAATAATCCCGCCATTACATAACCACCATCAAAATCCTCGGAAGCTTTGTGAAGAATACGTTTTACATCCAATTCGTTGGCGATTAGACGGCTAATTTCCTGATTAGAGTGTCCTTTTTCCTTAAACTGAGCGAAAAGTTTATCGTTCTCGGTGTCTAGGAAGTGCCCAATTTTCTCAAGTACTGTTACCGTATCGGCATACTCCTTTGGATGCTGACCTAGTTCCAATAACTTTCCGAATAACTCGTCTACGTTGGTTAGGTTGAAGTTTCCTGCCAAGACCAAATTGCGAGTCATCCAATTGTTCTGTCTTAAAAAGGGGTGACAAGATTCTATGGAATTTCTTCCGAAAGTTCCATAGCGAAGGTGACCTAGGAAAAGCTCACCAGTAAAGGGTAAGTGTTCCTTTAACCAATTTGGATTCTTTAATTTATCTGGATCGGTGCGCTCTAACTCTGCAAACTCCTCTTGAATAGAAGAGAATATATCCTTGATGGGCTGAGCAAGATTAGATCGCTTTCTACTGATGTATCGGTGTCCTGGTTTAATATCAAACTTGATGTTCGCCAATCCAGCTCCATCTTGTCCGCGGTTGTGCTGCTTCTCCATAAGCAGGTACATTTTATTGAGACCATAGAAAGAGGTACCATACTTTTCGTAATAAAATTGGAGTGGCTTTTTAAGCTTTAAAAGAGCGATACCACATTCGTGCTTTAACGCGTCGGACATAATGGAAATTTGCTGCAAAAATAGCTATTCCAAAATAACTACTTAAGGCTTTGGATGAACTGCACCACAATTCTTACAAGTTCTTAACGCTTCGCTATTATAGAACTTGTTAAAAACGGCATGAAAGTCCTTTTCTATATCCTTTAAACCAAAATATTCTTCGTAAACCTTGGAATTGCATTTCGGACAGAACCATAAAAGGCCATCCTTTTGATTTTCATTTCTTTTTAACTCTATTACCAATCCAATAGAGCCGGCAGATCTTTGAGGTAAGTGAGGAACTCTTGCATCCAGGAGAAATAATTCTTCATCTCCGAGAATTACCTCTTTATGCACTCCATTCACCTGCAAATGAAGATGCAGGTCGCCTTTAATTTGATAGAAAAACTCTGGGGTCTCGTTGTAGTGATAATCAAGTCTTGCATTCGGGCCACCTACGGCCATAACCAGCATATCCTCGTTATCCACAATCACCTTATTACCTACTGGAGGCTTCAAATCTAATTGGTGATCTTGTATCCACTGTTTTAATAGGACCTTATTCATTTGCCTAAAATAAAAAAGCGGGGAAAACCCCGCTTTTATTTTGCATTTATTTAGTTAGCTATTACTTCTTAATAAGCTTCTGCACTCCAGACAGGTTGCCGTGAAGTTTAATCAGATAAACTCCAGAAGGCAACTCAGAAATATCTATATGCTGGGTTGTTCCATTTTGAAAAACTTTATCCAACCACATTAATTTCTTACCTGTATAGTCTGTAATCTCTATAGCCTTAATTCCAGCAGAATTGGCAATGCTTACCTCAACCAATTCCTCTGCAGGGTTTGGTGCAAGGGTAAAGCCTAACTCAGCATTTTGATCTTGGATGCCGGTACACTTAACCACATTCACAGTGATTACTGCCTTATCCTTTGCTGCAAATTCTCCAAAACAATCGGAGCTAACAGTATACTCAAACTTATAAGTACCCACTCCTGCAGCAGTTATGTCAAAGATGCTTCCAGATAAGTGACCGCTGCTGGTTATTTCAGCAAAACTTCCACCTGGTGTAACATTGCCAGCAAGCAAAGAGGTAAGATTGATTTGTTTTTCTTCTAAACAAGCGGTTCTTACTACGTCTTTACCAGCATATATACTTCTGTCAGGATCTGAAATTTTAATTCCAACATCACCTCTTCCATTATCATCTGGATCGATAAGAATCATGTATACAGCACATGGGTCTAGGTCTTTAAGTGATAATTTAGAACCAAGCGCACAACCATCTGCATCGTCATTTGCAGCTATTAATTGATAGGTTGCAAAATTTGAGCACGATGTAGCCTTGTATACTGCCAATTGAGAATCAAATCCATTGTTACCATTGTTACATAGGTCAATTATAGCTTTACCAGAGGCTGGAGCATAGAATTTAAACCAAATACTTGCATCCAATCCATCACCCGAACACCAAGCGGTGTCAGAATAACACCCACCATTTGTTTGCGGCTGAATTGCTAACTCACCTACTTGAAGCGTAGCACCTTCGTTAGAGAACACCCTATTGGTATTGTCAACTGGTAATAGGAAAGCAGAACAAGCATCATCGTAAGAAATTCTATTTCTTACCAGAGTAAATGTTTTAGATGCGGTTAATCCACAATCATCGGTAACCGTAACGTTATACTCTCCTTCATCTAAATTAAATCTATCCTGACTTGTTACGGTACTTGCCATTCCGTTGTCTACCCAACTGTAGCTATATGGGGCAAATCCTCCAGAAACAGACACATCGATTGAACCATCGTTGGAGATTTCCGTATTTGGATTGGTCTCCAATCCGGACACTACCATTGCTCCGCCTGTTTCAGGGGCGATAGTTAAGCTATATAACCCTTCTAATTCCGTTCCACCTGCCATATGGTTTGCGTCCACCAGAACATACAGAACTTCACCAGGAGTTAAACAACCTAAACGAAGTTCAGAGTCGGTATTACCTCCAGAAACAGAGATATCGTCATTAGCGGCTACTAAGGTGAAGCTGTCAAAATCTCCACAATCCACCGCCTCGAAAACGGCAAGCTGTGCATCAAAATCATCTGAATAAAGATTTATGAATACGGCTCCTGAGCTTGGTACCGTAAACTTGTGCCATACCGAAGCATTAATACCATCAGACAGGCACCAGCCTTCCGTGCTTTCACAGTCTTCGTTAGTTGGAATTACCAAACTGGATAACTCGCCTACCTCAACGGTAGCAGCGGTATTGTCTCCATTATAGAAAGAACCAACAGCAACGTTTATAGCATCGCAAACATCATCGTTAGTAGGTGGATATATTAATTGAACAAAAGCAGAATCTAAGAAATCTCCTACGGAGCCTCCACAATTGTCATTTACACCTATTTTAAACAAACCTGCAAAAAGAGAGTTCATGGTAAACTGACTTCCCACGGTTACTATTGGAGATCCAATTAACGTAACAGAATCGGCGGCTACTTCGCCAAACCAAATTTCGTACGGAGCAGCACCGTCGGCTACCATTGCAGTTAAACTACCGTCGTTTACTCCAGCGCTACTTGGGTTTTCAAATTCCACTGAAAGCTCTATTGGATCGAATACTGGATCAAGGATCTCAATCGTATCAATGAAAGCGGTATCCGGAGCAAGACAAAAGCCTTGTACCACTATAAAGTACTCACCCGCTTCAAGATCTTCTACAACGAAGTTGCCCGCATCAACAAGACTATCTTGTATACCATTAATAACGGGCTCTAATCCACCAGTTTCTCTCAGGGTTACATAATACTGGCCATTTCCTCCAGCCAAATTGGTTGCAAAGGATGCATCATCACTTCCAGGACACTCAGGCCCCTCTATAGAGTGAATTTGCGCAACGATAGGATCGAATACTGGATCGCTTACGGTTACCTGGAACTGCTTAGAATTTAAGCAAGCATCTGTTACCGTAAATAAGTATACACCAGCATTTATATTATTTCCTGAGGATGACGGAGACACCACTATAGAGTCTCCTGCAAAAGGACCACCGGTTTCAACCCCTCCTGATATTTGGTTAAAAGTGGTTTGATATCCACCGGCACCGTCGCTATACTCGATGGTAATTGCTCCGTCTACATCTCCAACACAAGTAGGACTTTCGGACGATACCGAAACCATTAATGCATTTGGATTATATGGATTGATGGTGATGTTAGTATCAATTCCTACTCCACAGGTATCCATAATTTTCACATTGTATACACCTGGTGCTAAATCATCGAAAATTATACTTGGGCTCCAAGGTTTTAAATCAGATATGATTGAATCACCATTATTGAAGTTTACCGAGTATGTGTAGTTTTCGGGAATTGACATGAAAACCCCACCATCGATATCGGAAATTTCTATCATACCACCGTCGTTGCAGGTTTGATCGCTAGAAGAGATATCTGCTTCCAACTCATCCAGTTCTATCTCTTCGATGAATAGGCTAAAGGCACCCTGCTCACCTATACCGGCAAACCCATCTACTAAAATGTAATATGTACTTCCAGGAGTTAAACAATAAACCTCGAGACGAGAATCGTTTATATTATTAAATGAGTTGTCGTTATCGTCGTTAGCAGCCAAATAGCTGTATGTATTGAAATCAGAACAATCATCAACTTGGAATACTGCAACCTGCGCATCGAAAGATAAATTTCCGATGTAGGGTAATCCTTCCACGATAATTTCTGCAGCTCCACTTTGAGGGGCGGTAAATCGGAACCAAACTGAAGATTGGATACCCGTTTCTTCCCAACCATTAAATCCTTCGTCCTGATCTACGGGAATCGATAAATTATCCTCATCGGTATCGGTAGTTGCGCCGTTGTTGTGAAAGGTGGTTAATACATCGCCTTCTGAAACTACGATTGCATCACAAGGATTGTCGTTAGCTAATGGAGCCAACAAAATAATAGTAGTATCGAAAGATCCGAAGCCCAAACAGCTATCGCTGACAAAAACTTCATAAACCCCTTGTGGGGCTTGTGGAATAGAAAGCATATTATCGAGCTCTTCCACATAAGACCCATCTACAAACCAAGTAACTTTAAAGTCTTCTTGTCCACCTGAAGCTGTTATAGTAACAGATCCATCTTGCGCGGTAAAAGAAGTTGGATTAACTCCAACAGCCGCAACTGAAAGCGGGTCGAGATGAGGATCGCGCAACTGAATATATATTGTGTCTTTTTGAGTACAACCATCAAACCCAATCACTTGATACCAACCTTGAGTAGCCATTTCGTATTCCGACTCATCTGGTCCCGCCACTAGGCTATACACCAAGGTGTCTGGCTCATCAGTAGTAACTGTATCTGCAATATAATATTGAAAGCTATGAGCAGCCATTTCTCCTCCTTCTGAACTCACAGTAATTACACCCGTACCACTTCCAGGGCAGTAAGGATCTGTTGATGAAACCAGCGATACGGAGAAAGGCGATTGTTCTGGATCCTCGATTACAAAATCCACAGAGTCCATCATTTCACATGCATCCGAAGCAAAAAGACGGTATCTACCCTCGGTAAGTTGAGTAGAAAAATAATTAGCAGGACCCGTTACAGGTTGAGCTGTTTCTCCGTCTAAATCACTCTGATTGGAGCTCAAAGGAACCTTCTTAATGAAAAGTAAAACAGAATCGTCCTCCCAGGTAATTCCTCCCATATGGAAAAGATAACCACCTGATATTTCAAATTCAATTTCCCCAGACCCACCAATACACTCTGGGTTCGTTAAGCTGGTTAGTTCTATATCAACTGGATCGGCTTGCTGAGGAGTAAATGTAAATTCACCACTAAACTCATCACCACATATGTCTGTAAAAGTAACGGTATGCGTTCCCGGCATAAGGCCTGAAACATATCCATCCACTCCAGTTCCTGACTCAGTTCCAAGTTCCCAGCTCAACTCATCTACATATTCTGCAAGAACTTCATCCAACCAAAGGTCGTAGGGTGAACCTCCCGATCCGGGAGCAATATCCGATGAATCGGCCGCTACAAGTAAATCGAAGCCAAGTCCTAAGTCATCGCTATTGGGACATACATAAAAACCATTGGTATCTGGTTCAATAAGGACAACGTATGGCATTTTAAGATCTGCAGAGCGAACGGCAATATCAAAATCACCATCTTCAGTTCCGAAACCATCAACCATTATATAATAAGTAGCACCAGGGTTTAAACAAAAAATATTCTTTGTAAAATCATTCGACAGGCCACTTTCTGCTGCTTCAACCAATTGAAGCCCCGGAATATTGGTACAGGTCCCTTCGAATAATGCCATTTGCGTATTGAAATCACTATTTAGAATCTCAATTCCCACTACACCCGAAGGGGGCGCCTGAAAGCTATACCATACTGTATTAAGCAAATTAAAATCCACCTCGAATTTAGAAGAAAGTAGATTTCCAAGAGCATATTCTGTTGCTCCTTGAACCGATGCAAACTCGTTCGATTGACCGGTAAGGGTATCATTCACATCAATATCACTGGCATCGCAGATATTGTCATTTACCGGAATACCAGAATTAAATGTGGTTTCCGAAGCAAACTCAATGTTAAACTGAAAACTTAGTCCCGATGCTGATGATTTGTTATCCCAGAGCAAGTAATAATCTTTTGTTGGCAATACCCTTTTATCGTTAACCAGGGCTGCCAATCCGCAAGCATTATCGCTAGTGGAAACTAAATTTAGATTGGTACAGGTATTTCCATCGAACAAGAACAATCTGGTGTCATTAGGTGCAGCTTGCTCATCGCAGGAGCTTACCGTTAAATATCCTGCCTCGGCGACAGAAAATACGAACCAGATTGAATCGTCTCCGGTTGTTCTGGGGTCTAGATTAATGACGCCAGATTGATAAGTAGTGCCATCGAAAAATGTACCTAAAGATGTTCTGGTGGAGCACTGCTGCCCCATCATTACACCGCCAAGTAAGATCGAAAACACCCCTACTAGAAACAGTTTGAGTTTTTTCATAACTAAATGGATTTGGGTTTGTTCAAATGATATTTGAAAAATATCGCTATTAAATGTATAAATTATTAGCTCAATTTTAAGATGTTAACAATAATCTTAGACCTATCCTAATGAAAATCAGTAATGAAACTACAGGGCAAAAAAAAGGGTGCTGTAACAGCACCCTTTATAATTATTGTAAAAAATTAAGTCTAATTATTGATCCACTAAGAGTTTGAATCCTTTTCCATGAACATTAACGATCTCCACTTTTTCATCTGACTTTAAATACTTTCTAAGCTTGGCTATGTATACATCCATGCTTCGTCCATTGAAATAATTATCGTCTCCCCACACAAAATTTAGTGCCGCATTTCTCTCAAGAACAGAGTTTTTATTTTTACATAACAACATTAGAAGTTCATTTTCTTTAGTTGTCAACTTTCTCTCCTCTCCGTTTAGAGCCAAACGCTGATGTTCGTAATCGAAAACATAAGAGCCTATTGGAAATTCCTTTGGGAAATTCTCTTCCGCCACCCCGGATCTTCTTAAAATGGCATTAATTCTCGCCACCAATACCTCCATGGTAAAAGGTTTGGTTAGATAATCATCTGCTCCTACCTCAAACCCTTTAAGAACATCGTCTTTTAAGGTTTTAGCAGTTAAAAATATAATTGGAACATCCTTATCCGTAGATCTAATTTCTGATGCTAACGTAAACCCATCCATGATGGGCATCATTACATCCAAAATCAAAATATCAAATTGATCTTGCTTAAAAGCCTCGAATCCCTGCTGACCATCTTTACAAAGGGTCACTGTAAAATCCTTAGCCTCTAGATACTGAGTTAACAACATACCCAAGTTTGGGTCGTCTTCGCATACTAAAATGTTTATTTTCTTTTCGCTCATGTGGCGGGGAGTTTAATTATAAATGTTGTTCCTTTATTTAACTGACTCTTAACTGTTATTGTACCATCGTGTTTCTCGACAATAGCTTTAACGTAACTCAAACCTAAACCATATCCCTTTACATTATGAATATTACCTGTGGGAATACGGTACAATTTATCAAATATCTTTTTTTGGTTTTCTTTAGTAATACCTGGACCGTTATCCGACACGTAAATTAACACTTTCTCGGATTTTAAATCTGTTTTAACCTTAATTAAAGCATTAGCACCGGAATACTTAATAGCATTATCAAGCAGGTTGTATACCACATTGGTAACATGAACCTTGTCTACACTTGATTTAAGCGCACCCTTGAACAGCTGTAATTCAATTTTACTTTGATTTTGTTTTGCTTGAATTTGAATATTGGAAACCGCTTCACTTACAATTTGATTTAAATCAACCACATCTTTTTTCAGGATGAGCTGTCCACGGTCTAAAACTGCTGTTCGCAGTGCATTTTCTACCAATACCCCAAGGCGTTTATTCTCTGCCTGAATCATCTCGACAAAAGATGATTTCATTTGCTCTGATTTTTTAACGGATCCATCAGTCAGTGCTTCACAAGCCAATGAAATAGTTGAAATAGGGGTTTTCAACTCATGCGTCATGTTATTGATGAAGTCATTCTTTACCTCACTTAAATGCTTTTGCCTTATTACGGTTAGCACGGTTCTAGAGAAAACGAGAATAATAACCAGGATGAAAACCCCACTCGCCGCAAGCAAAACCCACATGGTTCTCAGTAGGTAGGTTTTTTGATTGGGAAAGTACAAGTAAAGGAAATAGGGGTTTTTAAATACGTCGTTGGGAAATAAACGCGCCTGATATGCATTTTGCACGGGTTGGGCTAACCCATGAACCGGGCATATTACATCAAATGCGCTTTCCCCTTTTTCATTAAATATTCCAAACTTATAGGTTGCCTTTAATCCTCGGTTTCTTAACTCAGTGTACAACATGGAATCGAGCTCCGTAGCTGATACCCTTTGATTGATGTTTTGGTAAAAGGCATAAGAGAACCATTTGTTTACCACCTCATCGACCAAATTGGTGCGAAACTGCATACTGTTTAACCTCTCCTCAGACAAAAGTGATAGGAGGGTATCTAACTGCTCTGGACTGGACTCAATTTTAATTCCGTCCTTATCCGAAATAAGGTGCCGTGTTGTTTTTCTATTTCTTATAAAGCTGCCAAGAGTGTCTTTAATTTGCTCCTGCTTAATTCTATACTCCAATTTACTGGAGTCAGGATTGTTTTTTAAATCGATTTTTAAGCGATTGGACCCGCTCTTGTAAAACATAGAAGAACCAAGGGGGTGATTTTGTACCTCTTTAAGCGCCTCTTGTTGTTCTAGCTTTTGAATAACCGAATAGAGCAAGTTTCCGATGCTTTGCTCGAATTGAGCCTCTTTAAGGGTAACGGCTCGGTCTATCCAAAAAAACTGGATGGCAATTAACCCAATTAGGGCTAAAATCATCCCTGCTACCGAGAAATTAAGGTGTTTTCCTTTCACGCTTCTAAAGTAGAGCAGTCAAATAATAGTTGGGAAATGCTTAACAAAACTTAACCACAAAAAAAAGGCTGCCTAGCAGCCCTTTTTGGCTATTTATTGCCGTTTTTGAAGAACCAACCAAATTTTTGGTTGAACCATATTTCTATAGACTTAAACATGGTGGTGGTTTTTGTATTTATTATGCATAACCAATTAACGCCTCGATTTGTTACCTTTCCGTGAATTCTTTTAAATTATTTAACGACTTCCAAATCCAGTAATCCATGAAAAACGCGCTCTCTTCCATGAAAAAGGTTCTTTTAAGGACCCTGATCATACTTATTGCTGTTGTTGCCTTACTTAAAATTTCGGGCTATGGATATGTACTAACGGCGGTAAATAAATCGATACTAGATGGACATTTTGGACCCGGTATTTACGATTTAGATAAGTTTCCAAAAAATGAAATTAAACCTGCAGAAAAGAGGTTTGAATGGAAGGAAAAAGACAAGTTCATCCCCTTAACTTCGGAGGAGAATGAATTTCATAAGCAGGTAAGAAGTACTAGCTTTTTAGTGAGCTATGCCGATACCCTCTTAAGCGAAAGTTATTGGGGAGAGCACACGCTAATTAGTTACTCCAACTCCTTTTCTATGGCTAAAAGTATTACTGCTACGCTTTGTGCTATAGCCGTTGATAAAAGAGAGATTAAATGGGAGGATCCTATTTCCCTGTACATTGAAGAAACTAGAGGTTTGGATATAGGCAAACTGAATTTTCATCAATTGTTGAACATGAGTGCCAACACTTCTTGGTCGGAGAGTGGCGGAAACCCATTTTCAAACAATGCGGAAGCCTATTATGATACCGATCTGAAAGAGCTCTTGTTGACTTTGGAAATGAAGGGTAAACCCGGTTCCAAATTCAATTATCAAAGTGGAAACACTGCGCTTGCTGGTTGGGCTTTGAGTAACGCGGTAGGAATTAGCATTTCGGAATACGCAGAGCAAAATCTATGGTCTAAAATTGGCACCAATTTCCCAGCTTACTGGAGTACCGACGAAGACAATAACCTAGAGAAAGCTTTTTGTTGCTTTTACGCAGTTAGTAGAGATTTCGCGAAACTCGGTCGTCTTTGGATGAATAAGGGACAATGGGACAGTACCACAACCGTATTTAATGCAGAGCAAATGGACTTCTTAATCGGAGCCCAGGAAGTGGATTACAATGTTTGCCCAGACGTATGCTACGGGGTTGCATTTTGGCTGGAAAACTACAACGGGAAGAAATTCTACTATGCCCGTGGAATTTTAGGTCAGTACGTTATTGTAATTCCAGAGGAGCAACTTATTATTGTGCGCACGGGCCACACCCGTTTAGATAAAAACGAAAGATATCATCCTGCCGACTTATACGAATACGTAGAGCAGGGTCTAAGAATGAAAACACTGTATGAAAAAGGACATCGAGTTTCCTAAGGTTAAGGAAGTTGGAATTGGAATTAGTTTGGAGGAAAAGGAGGGCACCAAGTTCTGGCAGGCCTTTTTGATAAATAATAGCGATGACCTTATTGAAACCATTTTAATAAGTAGCAAAGGATTTGGCTCTATCGATGGCAAGGAAAAAGAAACTGCAACCATGCGTCACCATTTCCCTGCTATGCCACCGTACAGTGCGCAGCCTTTTGAAGGTTTGATTATGGAGTTAACCTCTTTAACCAATGAGTTTTGGGTTAGCTATTATCGAAAAGGAAAATTGTACGATAAGAAATTTGTCTTTGTCGCCGAGAGTATATCGGAGGATAACTTGGTGAAACTACCTATTATTGAACAAAAAGGAGTTTTAATCTTGTAAATCATGCGAATTCCATCTGCCACAAGCCTTTTATTTATTGATTTAGAAACTGTTCCGTTACATGAAAAATTTGAGGATCTAGATCCTCGTGGACAGGAATTATGGCAACTAAAAAATAGATATTGGTTGCAAGACGATCAAGATCCCTCGGCGGTTTATGCAGAGCGAGCTGGTGTGATGGCAGAGTTTTCAAAAGTTATTTGCGCTACCGTTGCTTATTTATCAAGCAATGGGAATGGATTAGCGCTTAAATTAAAAAGTTTCTACGGAGACGATGAAAAGACCGTACTCCAGGAACTAATACCCGTTTTAAATTCGGTAGGGAGAACGGAATTAAAATTACTTTGTGCGCACAATGGAATAGAGTTTGATTTTCCTTTTCTAGCTCGTCGCATTACTATACATCAACTGGCACTACCAGAGTGCTTGGATTTAGCGGGAAAAAAACCTTGGGAGGTTCCCCATATTGACACCATGGAATTATGGAAATTCGGCGATAGAAAGGCCTACACCTCACTTAACCTCCTTTCCTATGTCTTTAACATCCCCTCACCAAAAGATGATATCAGTGGTGCCGATGTAAAGAAAGTGTACTACGAGGAAAAAAACTTAGAGCGAATTGTCAGATACTGCGAAAAGGATGTTACCACATTGGCCAAAATCTATTTGAAGTTTGGTAACAATGGTTTGGAGATTAATGAAATTCAAAGTGAATTCTAAGATTGATTTCAATAACAAATTATTCAGTATTTAAGGGAGATAAAAACTCTTTGGTTTCTAAATTTAACCTAACGATTAAACCGGGCGAAGCCATTGGTATAGTGGGTGAATCTGGAAGCGGAAAAAGCCTGAGTATTTTAGGCTCCTTTGGATTGATTTATAATCCAGATTTAAGATTTGAAGGAGCTTTAAATTTTTATGGCCATAAGGTTTCCTTTACTAGGCCAAAATGGCAAAATGAGCTTCGCCGATTTTTAGGTAGAGATATAGGAGTGATATTTCAAGACCCTATGTCGTCGTTACATCCTGGAAAGCGCTGTATCAACCAACTGCTTGAGGCTATACACCAACCATTAGATAAGCAATCTAAGCTTACTAAAATTTCCGAAACTCTAGATCAAGTTGGATTGGATAGTGCGTTGGCCTACAAGTACCCCTTTCAGTTATCGGGTGGGCAACAGCAAAGGGTAATGATAGCCATGGCGGTAATAAACAAACCTCAACTCATTATTGCCGACGAACCAAATACTGCATTGGACAGCGAGAGCAGCCGACAAATATGCACCTTGATACAGACGGTGCAAAAGGAAATAAATGCCGCTCTAATTTTTATCAGTCACGATATTAAACTGGTTGCGGACCTGGCTGATACCATTATGGTGATGCAGAAGGGAGAAATTGTTGAGGTGGGGCCTAAAGAAAAAGTGTTAGACAACCCCGAACACCATTATACCCAAGCCCTTTTAGCATGTAAACCCGAGCCGGATAAAAAGGGCTACTACCTTATTGAAATTGACGATTACGGAAAGGCGGCAGAAGAAAAGATCCCAATTACTAGAGGCGAATTACCTGTTTTAGAACTAAAAGAAATGGCCCCTTTTTACGGTGCGAAAAAAGCATTTCCTCTTAAGCAACCTATTAGTTTTAAATTAAATGAAGGTGAAGTTTTAGGGTTGAGTGGATCATCGGGTTCTGGTAAGAGTTCCATTGCAAAATCGTTGGTGGGTTGGGTTAATGCAGAAGGAGAAATTGTTTTTAACAACACGCCTCATCAGCTACCCATTAAAAATTGGAAACCGCTAAGGGAAGAGATTCAATACGTATTTCAGGATCCCTACAGCGCATTAAACCCCAGCAAGAAAATTGGGGCTCAGCTAATTAATGCCTCGGATGGAAAGAGCGGGAAGGAAAAAGCAAAGGAGCTAATAACTCAAGTTGGATTAGATGAAGCGGCTTTGGATAAATATCCACATCAATTTAGTGGGGGGCAAAGGCAGCGAATTGTTATTGCAAGAGCATTAATGGTGGATCCAAAAATTCTCATTTGCGATGAATCCGTATCGGCTTTGGACCTATCTGTGCAAGCAAAGATTTTAAACCTACTTAAACGCATACAGGTATCTAGAAATCTATCCATAATATTTATAAGCCACGATACGGAAGTTGTAGAATATTTTTGTGATCGGGTGATTCGCCTATAGATGTATTGGCTCACATTTAAAGGTTATACACCGTTACGGAATCCAGCGATAACCAGAAATTTTAAGAATCTCGGAGTCCGATTGGATCCAAAATGGAAGGTCTCCACTATCTAAAATGGCCACATTAAACCCTGCACTTTTAACTTTCTGAACCAGTTCTTTGCTTGGTTTGAAATTATATGCAGAGGCAAAATTCCCAAAAAACATTGCTGGGATTTCGTCGTATTTACTTGTGTTAAATAAAACGTAGGTCTCCTTTTTATTTATTTCAGAAATCCTTTGAAAATACCTGGCATTATATTCTCTTAAATTTTGGAACGTTCCCCCTTCTGCTTTTTCAGAAGTATGGTTTTCAATGATCTGGGGAGCTTTTAGGTTGAAATGTGCCAAAGACAATATAAGCATAACGAAAAGCCACTTTCCAGCAAGCAAATATTTTCCTGAGTCAAATAATTTTAACCTCGATTTTAAACGTCGGAAGAGGTGAAATATCCAGAATGCAAGGAATATATAGGTTATAGTACTAATGGAAAAAGTAAAGGCTATCATCTTTGTTTTGGCCACCGTAAACAAGAGATAAATGGAAACGAAATAAGAAATGGTGGCAATTTTAAACGTTCGCGGCACTTCCTTAAAAAACCAGAACCCCATAATTAGTGGAAAAAGGATCAAAGGGTGAATGCCATAGATTTTTTTGGCTGCATTAAAATGGTACCAAACATCTCCGCCATGGCCCTCAATATTTTCAAATAAGTGACGCGAATTGTATTCAAATTCAAACCTTGCAACCTTTGGGAATTCACTCCATATATAAAGCTGCCAGGGAAGAAATGTAATTAGACAAATAACTACGGAGATAGCAAGCTCTAGATAATATTTCGGTTGAACCCTTTTTTCCCGATTGAAAAGGATGGTTAGCCCCCATCCCAAGTATACCAAGAGCCCTGTTAGCCACTTATTTAAAACTGCACACCCAGCTAAAATCCCCACCAGAACAATCCAAAATCCACGCTTTTTATTTTGACTATGTTCTAATTCACTCCACGCCCAAATACTCGCTAAAATGTAAAATTGAAAAATGGAATCGTTGTGATCAGTATGGATTATACCCGTCATCATTTCCACTGTAAAGAAGCTGGTAGCAAGCAAAAGACCGCTTAAAAAGCCTATGTTTTTTCCAAGCCATAAGCGACCTGTACGATAAATAAAAAACACGCCAATAGTTCCAAGAATTGCACTTGGGAGTCTAATTGCAAAAGCATTCACCCCAAAATATTTCATGCTGACCGCCATTTGCCACATAAAAAGTGGTTGCTTATGCAACCAAATATGTCCTAAGTCCCAGAAAGCAAGTTCTCTTGGCACAAAATTATGCTTGTAAAGGAATGGTTTTAGAGGGTTATCTAATAAATTCTTTGCCACCATAGCATGAAACTGCTCATCCCATAAGTGCAAGTGGAAATCGAGGGAAATAGCAAATAATCTAATGAGTAAGGAGCCTGCCAAGAGCAAGAAAATTGCTAGCCCAGTTCTTTTCAGAAAAAAAAAGCTTAAAACCGCTAGTACTATGGAAGTTGCTCCACCGTATAAATAAAAATGCCAATCCATTTAATTCTCTGATAAGCCTAGGTGTTCAATGGCAATTTCACCCAAATCATAGGTTAGATTATTGTTTATGGTGTCTATTTTAGAATAATCAACTCCTCCCCGTTTGTATTCGAATCCTGGTGCAGTAATGATCCAATGGTGCAAATTAAAATCTGCGCTTATGGCAAAAGACCCATCGCTTTTTGTTTGGCTGTGCCTTAATTTATCCCACCATTCACTCCAAGCCATAACTACACCATGTTCGATCGGCTTTCCGTTTTGATCTATTAACTTACCGGTTAGCGTACAAGCACTTTCGTAAGTTAAGTTGTAATAATTAGGGTAGAGGATGCAGCTGTCCTTGTAGATGTTGGGATCAAAGGTCCGAAAAACATCTGCAGTTGGTTTTACAACCCCATTTCCATTGGAGTCCGTCCTTGAAACCAATCCCATAAAATCGGAATGGTATTCATTCCAACTTACGTCTTTGTATTGCCACCATGAAAAACCAGCCCCACCGCATCCAACGGTTTGCCTCAATACCTTATTGGCAAAAGCAATTTGCTCTGAATAGGGAACCAGTTTCCCATCTGAAGCAGTTGACGTCTCACCAATAATCCATGGTTTATTTAGCGTTTTTCCGTACCAATAAATTTCATTTTCTACCCTTCCTTTTTGGAACTTTTGGTAAGGATGAAAGGAGATAAAGTCCGCAGAAACTAAATTGGGATCCCACTCAAAAGCCTCTCTAATTCCAGCCAAACCGATTGTAATTAGATGGTTAGGCGATTTCGATTTCACCAATTCATACCAACCCTTGGAAATTTTATAAACATCCTCTTTTGCCCTGTCAAGTGAGTCAAAATAAAGGGGTTCGTTAAATAAGTCAAGGGCGAGAATATTGGTATCCTCTTTTAAATATTCTACGCTGCGAGCTACATGATTATTAAGCTGTTCATTTTCTCCATCCATTCTGAATAGAAGAATAACCTTTAAGCCTTCCTCTGCCGCAATGGTTAATAGTTCCTCCACCGATTTAATGTAATCGGGGTAATCAGCAGCCTCTATAAAGTTGTGTGCTCTCCAATATTTACCTTTATACCAAGTAGTAACAGCCGGTGCTTGGGCCAACTTATTCCAGTGCTCTTCGGTAATTTTTACCAACCTCACAGTATTGAATCCCATGGATTTAATTACCCGCATGTCTTCACGGAATAACTCTAAGCTTTTATCCTTGTTATTGTGCGGATAATTTGATTCATAATAATCCATACTTGGAGCACCCCAAATGCTGGTATCATTAGCTTGAATCGTTACTTGATAATTGAGGATCAAGGGGAAAAAACCCTGACCGTCATCGACGAATTCCCCTTCTTTTAATGATATATAACTCTCTTTCTTATTTACCGTTTGAACTTGATCACCGTTACAACTCCATAAGAATATTAAACCAACAATAGGTAAATAATTAAGAAGCCTCATAACTTAAACAAACCGTATTTCAGAATGCAAAATATTGCTCTGAAGCCATCTTTAGCTCCAATTTTCTTCCCCTCCTCGTAGGTTCTTCCGTAGTAAGAAATTCCCACTTCGTATATCCTCAGTTTGGGGATGCGCGAAATTTTTGCGGTTACTTCAGGTTCAAATCCAAACCTGTTTTCCTTAAGATCTAATCCTTTAATGATATCCGACTTAAACAGCTTATAACACGTTTCCATATCCGTTAAATTGAGATTGGTAAACATGTTGCTTAAGAAGGTGAGGAACTTATTGCCAATAGAGTGCCAGAAGAACAAAATTCGGTGCGGATTCCCACCCATAAACCGAGATCCATAAACCACATCAGCATTTCCCTCCACCACTGGCTTCAGAAGATGATTGTATTCTCTAGGGTCATACTCCAAATCTGCATCCTGAATAATTAGAAACTCTCCGGTTGCCTCCTTAATTCCACGGTGCAAAGCAGCACCTTTACCCATGTTTTTAGGTTGAGAATAAAATTGGATATCCATATCGGAATTGGCTTTAATATAATTTTCAACCGCCTCAACCGTATTGTCTTTAGAGGCATCATTAACTATTACCAATTCCTTCTTAATTCCATTCAAAAGCTCTACAGCCTTTATTCTATCTAGTATTAGGTGAATGGTTTTGGCTTCGTTATAAGCCGGAATTACAATGGAGAGCTTGTTAAATGTCATGTTGTGTTATATCTGCATTTCCTTTACATCAGAATGAATAACCAATTTCCCTGCAGTGGCATTTTTAACGTCCTCTATGCTTACTCCAGGTGCTGTTTCTCTTAAAATGAACCCCTGTTTTGGATCTATATCCAATACGGCCAAATTGGTTACCACTCGCTTTACACAACCCACTCCAGTTAGCGGCAAAGAACATTCGGGTAGCAGTTTAGATTCGCCTGCCTTGTTGGTATGCATCATGGCTACCACAATATTTTCTGCAGAAGCCACCAAGTCCATAGCTCCTCCCATTCCCTTTACCATTTTCCCCGGAATTTTCCAGTTGGCGATGTCTCCCTTTTCGCTTACCTCCATGGCTCCTAACACGGTTAGTTGCACATGTTGTCCTCGAATCATCGCAAAGGAAGTTGCACTATCGAAATAAACCGCTCCAGGACGAGCCGTTATGGTTTCTTTTCCTGCGTTTATAAGATCGGCATCAACTTTATCCTCTGTAGGATAGGGTCCCATGCCCAAGATTCCATTCTCGCTTTGGAACTCTACATTAATATCATCGGCAACAAAATTTGCTACCAAAGTGGGTATACCAATTCCGAGATTTACGTAATAACCGTCTTTTAGTTCCTGCGCGATTCTTTTCGCTATTCCGTTTTTATCTAATGCCATGTTTCTAAGCTTATTGGCGAATTAGCTAATTAGCTAATTGGCTACCGTTCTTTTCTCAATTCTTTTCTCGTAATCTTTTCCTTGGAAGATTCTTTGAACAAAAATGCCAGGGGTATGAATTTCGTTGGGATCTAATGCTCCAATGGGAACCAACTCCTCCACTTCGGCTACAGTTATTTTCCCTGCCATTGCCATGGCCTCGTTAAAGTTTCTTGCCGTAGCTTTAAAAATCAAGTTTCCAGCTTCATCGCCTTTCCAGGCCTTAACAAGAGCAAAATCTGGTTTAAATGCTCGTTCCATTACGTACATTTTACCATCGAATTCTCTTACCTCTTTACCTTCTGATACTTCGGTACCATATCCGGCTGGAGTAAAAAATGCCGGTATACCAGCACCAGTTGCTCTACAACGTTCTGCAAGTGTTCCTTGAGGAATGAGCTCCACATCTAACTCTCCTGAAAGCATTTGACGCTCGAATTCGGCATTTTCACCTACGTATGAGGAGATCATTTTTTTGATCTGTTTCTTTTTAAGCAACAAGCCCAATCCAAAATCATCTACTCCAGCATTGTTAGAAATACAGGTTAGGCCCGACACGCCAAGTCTAACCAATTCTGCTATAGCGTTTTCAGGTATTCCACAAAGGCCGAATCCACCAACCATAAGGGTCATACCATCTTTAACTCCTTTTAGTGCCTCAGCAGCACCAGAAACTGTTTTTTTAATTGCCATTACTCATCAAAGTTTAGCTCAGAATTCATCTCACCACAATCTAGAGAAATACCTAAATCCATTGTGGGTGGATCGAAATCGTCTTTAGAAATATTTATTTCAGAATCGCGATATACCCGGTTCATATAATAACCAAATATTGGAAGGGCCATATTGGCTCCCTGACCATAATAGGTAGATGCAAAGCGTATACTACGCTCTTCTCCCCCAACCCAAACACCTGTTACCAAATCAGGTGTTAAGCCAATAAACCAACCATCGGAATTGCTTTGGGTAGTACCCGTTTTTCCTGCCAAGGGGTATTGAATATTCCCGTAGGGAAGGTCTCTTCTTAACCTTGAGCCGGTACCGAAATCTATTACCCCTTTAAGCATATCTAGCATAATATAGGATGTCCGCTCATCCAAAGCTTCAGTAGCTTTTGGGATTGCGTCGTACAGCGGGTTACCGTTTTTATCCTCTATCCTAGAAATAAAAATGGGTTTAAGGTGTACCCCTTTATTTACAAAACTGGCATTAGCAGCTGTAATCTCCATTAAATTAACATCGGCAACCCCTAAACACAATGATGGAACCGGGTCTAAAAAGGTTGTTATTCCAAGGTCTTGGGCCAACTGGGCTACCGCCTCGGGGCCATACTTTTTCATTACCCAAGCCGTAATATTGTTCATAGACTTTGCTAGGGCTTCTTTAAGGGTAACCATTCCGCCATACTTTCCGTCGGAATTCTTAGGACAATACCTAGGTTGTCCAGCCGGCATATCGAAACATGTTAGGGTATTGGGAACTTTTAAGCAAGGATCTAATCCCTCGCGAATACCGGTTGCATAAACAAAGGGCTTAAAGGTAGATCCAACCTGGTTTTTTCCCTGTTTAACATGGTCGAACTTAAAGTGTTTGTAATCTATACCTCCAACCCATGCCTTAACAAATCCTGTACTTGGGTCTATGGAAACCAATCCAGCTCTTAAGTAAGCCTTGTAGTACTTAATGGAGTCCATGGGGCTCATTACCGTATCTATTTCTCCCTTATAAGAGAATATCCTCATGGTTACTGGCTTATCAAAAATTACCGGGATACTGTCTTTTTTAAAGGTTTCAATTTCTTCGTCGGTTCGGTTACAACCATCGCAATGGATGTAGCGATTTAACTCATTTCTAAATCGATCAGATCTACGGATACTGTTGTACAACATCCTTTCAATCTCTCTATCGTCTACACGCCAATCGTAGGCAATTCGGTTTTTATTCCACCTCGATCTTTTTTCCAGATCTTTAAAAAATTGAGGTTGCAGATCTTTACTTAAATGTTCGTGAACCGCAAATTCTGCATACTCCTGCAGCCTGGAGTCGATAGTGGTATAAACCTTTAATCCATCGCGGTAAATGTTGTAGGGCTCTCCCTCAGAATTGGCAATTTTATACTGCCCTGTATTTTCATCCTTGGCGTATAAAATATCCTTCAACTCATTTCTAAGAACCTCTCTAAAATAGGGAGCTAAACCAGCTACGTGAGAAACTCGGGTAGGTTTAAGCTGCAGGGGTAACAACTTTAGAGAATCTAACTCCTCTTGGTTGATATGGTTGTTTTTCTTCATTTGCAGAAAAACAACATTTCTTCTATTTCTTGTAAGCTCAGGTCTTTTAAAAGGATCGTATAAGGATGGATTTTTAGCCATTCCCACCAACATAGCTGCCTCGTGTAGCTGGAGCGAGTCTGTAGTGGTACTAAAATAAACATTGGCTGCCGACTTAACCCCTACTGCATTGTTTACAAAATCCAGTCGGTTTAAGTACATGCTTACGATTTCTTCCTTGGTATAACGACGCTCTAGTCGAACGGAAATTATCCACTCTTTAAATTTTTGACCAACGCGTTCTAGTTTACTTCGAGGCTCATCTGAAAAGAGCATTTTAGCCAACTGCTGCGATATGGTAGACCCTCCACCTTGGCTTGTGTTTGCAGTTAAAACACCCTTTGCAACGCGCATTAGGGCAATAAAATCTATCCCGGCGTGATTAAAATAACGTTCATCTTCTGTGGCAACTAAGGCATTAGTTAAGTGAGGAGAAAGCTGCTTGTAGGTAACATTTACCCGGTTCTCGGTATAATATTGTCCAATCGTTTTTCCATCGCTAGAAAAAACCTCTGTAGCCAAATTACTCTTGGGGTTTTCTAATTCTAAAATGGTAGGAAGTTTGCTAAAAGATGCCCCCAGCAATACCAAACCAATAATGATGAAGGGAAGAATAAAAAGCAGCCAAAAAATGAGGATTTGCTTTTTATACGCTTTCCACAGAGACGGGGAATTTTCGGTTACCTTATTCTTGCTCATTGTATTTGGCTCTCCTCTATAATTAGACCAAGATTAGTAATATTTTGCAATAGGGTATCGCGCATGGCGTGGCTAAAATTAAAGGTATAAACGCCCGGCTCTGGAAATGCAGCTTGTTGCTTAAACAAAAATTTATGGCTTACCTCAGACCCAAAACTCTTGCCTGTCCATCTACCATCTGGGTATGCAACAAAGCACTCCAGGGTATCCATTGATTTTATTCCATTGGGCCCGTCACCTTTTAGGTACAGTATTAAATTGCTGTACTCGTAATCTTTGGAATTTTTTACGGCAAGGAAAAAATTAAACCTTGTGGTAGTGTCTTCAACTTCCACCGAAAATTTGGCCGTATCAATAAATGGCCATCCATTTTCTGGAATGGAAGTAACATCAGAGTACATCACCTTTTCTCCACAGGCTACCATGGAAACCGCCACTACAAATAGGGCTAAATATCTACTTATTTGGATTGCGACGTCTTTGACCACCTGATCTTCCTTTTCTATTTGAGTTGGAATTCTTGTTTCCTTGGTTTCCGCTATTGTTCGAAGGTCCCCCAGATTTACTGGCATTGGCGCTTTTGCCTCCACCCTGATTCTGATTTTGCCTTCTTCTATTGTTATTATTCGCCCTTGATGAAGGCTTTTTCTTTGACTTTTTCTTTTGGTCGAATCTCGTTAAAGATTCTGTACCCATCGCATCGGTAAAATCGAGCTCCACCGGTTTAGCCGTTTCGGTTGGAATAGAGAATTCATAGCTTCTTAAATCCTCGGGCTTTTCGCCTTTTTCGTTAAGCGCAATAATTTCTTTAACTCGATTTAGTTCGATTGGGATAGGATCTTTGGACTGGCCTTCCTCGTGATAAATGTACCAAACTACCTTTTTAAAGATGTCGGTTTTAAAATGAGTAGCAATACCCTTTTTTGTTTTCAGTCGGAGTTCTGGCTTAGGAAAATCTTTGATAGCCTCAACGTACATATCTAGCTCGTAGTTAAGGCAGCATTTTAACTTACCACATTGCCCAGCCAATTTTTGCGGGTTCAGAGACAGTTGTTGATATCTCGCGGCAGTGGTAGATACCGTTCTAAAGTCAGTTAACCATGTTGTACAACATAACTCTCTTCCACAAGACCCAATTCCACCCACGCGCGCAGCCTCCTGACGTGAACCAATTTGGCGCATTTCCACTCGGATGCTAAACTCCTCGGCAAGCCTTTTGATTAGCTCCCTAAAATCTACCCGGTCCTCCGCAGTATAATAGAACGTCGCCTTGCTTTTATCCCCTTGGTACTCAACATCCGAAATTTTCATTTCGAGTTTAAGTTCCTTGGCGATTTCGCGAGAGCGATACATGGTACTATCCTCTAGCTTTCTGGCTTCGTGACAAAGGTCTATGTCCGCCTGGGTTGCTTTTCTAAGCACCTTTTTGATTTCGTAATTATCTACCTTCTCTCCCTTTTTTTGCATTTGAATACGAACCAATTCTCCGGTAAGAGAAACCAGTCCTACATCGTGTCCGGGCGAGCCTTCCACCACAATCACATCTCCAACTAATAGTTGAATGTTTTTGTGGTTTCTAAAAAACGCCTTTCGGGTGCCCTTAAAGCGCACCTCAACGATATCAAATTCTTGTTTTCCGTTAGGAAGAGAAATATCTGAAAGCCAATCGAATACATCTAAATTATTACAACCGTATGTTCCGCATTGGCCGTTTCCTTTGCATCCTGCGGGTATACCGCCCTTGCTACAATTTGAACAAGCCATAAATTTTATCCCCTTTTCTGGTGTAACAACATCATAAATTTGAACGACAAATCGCTTAAAATTATTTTAGCGTTTCCGTTCCACTGTATATCGGCAATTGCTTCGTTAAACAACTTGTAATATGCCGACCCTCTTTTTGCGTCAACAAAGGGAGCGAATTTCTTAATAAACTCTTTTTCAGCTGGGTTAATAAGCTTAGGGTCTGCCTGTAGCATCGCCACATTTAGCGAAGAGTATACTATTTGCAAGCCATACTGTAATAAACCAGAAAGCATATCCCTACTCATTTTAGCGTTTTCGGCCACCCACTGCCTTAATCCTGCCAAGTCTTTCGAAAAGCACAAACGCATCCAAGCTCTAAAGATTACAAAAAGTTCGTTCTCTCCACCCATTTCCCTAGCCATCGCCAAACCTGTACCCATATTACCATCGGCTGCAAAGGCTATAGTATCTGCACTTTGCGCATTGAGGCTTAAATTAGAAACCAACCAATTGGCAAATTTCTCTTGAGGCACTTTGGGAACTCGTGTAATTTGAGTTCGAGAGCAAATGGTACCTAAAACCGCATCTGCATTATTAGAAACAAGCAAAAACAAAGATTTTGCAGGTGGTTCCTCAATAATTTTAAGCAGGGTATTTGCGGCACGAACATTCATTAATTCAGGCTTCCAGATTACTGCAATCTTCATCCCTCCCTCGTAGGACTTAAGTGCCATTTTAGAAAAAAGGAACTCAGCGGCTGCTTTGTTGATTTCCAGCTTTTTCTTTTCCTCACCAAGAGCCTTAATCCATTCCTGATATTTTAGGTAGGGATTGGTCTCCAGCGTAGCCCTCCAGATTTTTTGAAATTCGGCCATCTGCTTTTCTAAGCCTTGTTTATTGCTCGTATCCGAAGAATTGGCAATAGGGAAAATCCAATGCACATCGGGATGTGCAAACTTGCTTAGTTTAATACAGGAGCTGCATGTACCGCAAGAGTCGTTGCCCTGTCGGTTTTCGCAGTTTATAAAAGAAATATAGGCCAAGGCAAAAGCCAAAGCTTCGCTTCCGTCTTCTCCAACCAACATCTGAGCATGCGCAACCCTACCCTCCACTATGTTTTGGGCCATTTTGGTTGCTAAGCTTTCAGAACTTATGATTTCGGAGAATTTCAACGCAAAAAATTTGGTCAAAATTAGCGATTTATATGAGCTATCAATATCTAAAGGGAAATCATCAATTGTTTTAATTTTGCCGCTCACTAAATCAAATTATGATCACTGTAGATAAATTCAATTACAAGGGGAAACGTGTATTGGTTAGAGTTGACTTTAACGTACCTCTTGACGAGCATAAAAATGTAACCGACGATACGCGTATTAAGGCCGCACTTCCAACCATAAACAAAATTGTTAGCGATGGTGGAAAGGCAGTTTTAATGAGCCATCTAGGAAGACCTAAGGGCAAAGACAATGCATTTAGTCTAAAGCCGGTAGCCGATTATTTGGCCACAAAAATTGAAGCACCCGTTTATTTTTCGGAAGAAACTGTTGGGGAAAAAGCAATTGAAGTGGTGGACCAAGCCGAGGAAGGTTCGGTTATTCTTCTAGAAAATGTTCGATTTTACGCTGAGGAGACCAAGGGCGATTTGGCCTTTGCAACGCAACTTGCCCAGCTAGGTGACTGCTATGTTAACGATGCATTTGGAACCGCACATAGAGCACATGCGTCTACCACCGTGGTTGCTGGACTATTTGTTGGAAAGAGCGCCTTTGGATACCTGATAGCTAAGGAATTAGAAAGTTTAGATAAAATATTCTCTTCGGGACAAAAACCCGTTGCTGCCGTGGTGGGTGGAGCTAAGGTTTCCAGTAAAATTAGCATTCTAGAAAACCTATTAGACAAAGTAGACCGCATCTTTATTGGCGGTGGTATGGCCTTTACTTTTGTTAAGGCACAAGGCGGGAAAGTGGGGTCTTCTTTAATTGAAGATGATTACATCCCAGTAGCAGAAAAGGTTATTATGCAGGCCAAAGAAAAAAATGTAGAGCTACTTCTTCCTGTGGATGCCATTATCGCTGACGATTTTAATAACGATGCCAACAGAAAAGAAGCGGATATAAATAGCATTCCTGATGGATGGATGGGCCTAGATATAGGTGAAAAATCAATAAGTCTTTTTAAAGAAAAGCTTTTGGATAGCAATACCATTTTATGGAATGGTCCTATGGGAGTATTTGAGTTCGAAAACTTTGCTAAAGGAACGGTTGAAGTTGCCCTTAGCATAGCAGATAGCACTTCTAAGGGAGCCTTTTCCGTTGTTGGGGGAGGAGACTCCGTTGCCGCGGTTAACAAGTTTAAACTAGGAGACCGTGTTTCTCATGTTTCTACCGGAGGTGGAGCGATGTTAGAATGTCTTGAAGGTAAGATTCTACCTGGTATTGCCGCGATTAAAGAAACAAGCCATTAAGGCCATCGTAAAACTGTTTGTAAATCCCGGTACTTTCATCGCCAGGTAAAACGAGAAGAATAAATTTAGAAATCGGTTCGTAGAGGATAGAATCTTCTACGAGCTGATTATCGATAAAGTTAAATGACGTATTCAGCGCATTAAAAATCATAAGAATTGCACTAAGGAAAAATGCAGACTTTATAAGTCCGAACAACACCCCGAGTAGTTTATTAACGAGCCCCAACTGGATAAAGCTGATCATTTTATCTATCACCTTACCCAGCATACTTACTGCAACCACAATTAATACAAAGGTTACGGTGTAGGTAAGGATAGGAAACCACTCTTTGTCGCTATCGATATGTTCGGCTAAATAAGTACCTGCATAATCCGAAAACTCAATGCATCCATAGACACCCAAACCAAGTGCGAGAAGCGAAAATATTTCGAAAACAAAACCCTTGGTAAACCCTTTAAATGCTGCATAAGCTAAAGGAACTAAAAGAATAATGTCGAGGATGTTCATTGCTAAAAAGACCTAACAAGAATGGATTATAATTTCGAACGAAAATGGCAAGAAACCCTAAAAAATGCCGAAGAGGCTTTTGGCCAGCCGGTAGACTTGCAATCCCTGTTATTCCTTATTGGACTGCAGGAGCTCGGTAAGGGGTTTAGAAAGTACAGTAAAGACGAAAAGATGTCGGTATTACACATTGCAACTTGCCGGGTTCTAGAGCCCTATGGTTACTACAAATTTGTGGGGTTAGACCAAGAAGGCTGGCCGCATTTTGAGAACCTGAAACCGCTTCCTCCCCTTCAAGCGAATGACCAAGAAAGACTTATGAAGGAAGCAATTATAGAATATCTAGACTATTGAATTCTAATAGCCTTGGTATTGTTCTTGTTCTCTTCTACCCTAACCTGACCGATTCCAATACCTAGGGTATCATTGGGGTCGTTATCGGATAATTTATATGCAAAGATGTCTAATACTGCAAACCCTGCCTGCCCTGGTTTGGTGAACGAAGTGTAATCGAATAACACCTGTCCAGAACTGTTGGTGATTTTGGATTCATCAAAGCGAATTCTAGAAGCCACCTGCGTGCTATCGGTTGGTTTTGCGTAAACGCGCACTACAGCACCAGGTACCGCACGATTAATGGTATCTCTAACTGTGATGGTAACTCGAGTTGGGTCTTCTTTTTTACAAGAGGTGGTAAAGGTTGCCGAAAGAGTTAGGATGGCAAATATGCCAGCCAAAAAACTAAACTTAACGGCTCTATGTTTTAATTCCATTTGCTTATTGTTAATTTCGCCAATCGCTAAAGCCTAGCAAAATTATGAAAAAAACTGCGCGGCAATTCGCTCTTAGTCTTCTTGCCTTAGTACTATTCCAAGTTCAATTGTATTCTCAAAATGAAGCAAGCGAACCTATTGTACGGATAAAAACAAATTACGGGGATATCGTAGTAAAACTTTACAACGAAACTCCCCAGCATAGAGACAACTTTATTAAGCTGGTTAAAGACGGATTTTATAACGGAACCCTTTTTCACCGCGTTATCGACGGATTTGTAATACAGGGGGGAGATCCTGATAGTAAAAACGCTAAACCTGACGACCAACTTGGTAATGGTGGTCCTGGCTACACCATTCCCGCTGAATTTAGCTCCAGCTTAATTCACAAAAAAGGAGCTTTATCGGCAGCACGCCTTTCAGATCAGGTTAACCCTAAAAAAGAATCATCGGGCTCGCAATTTTACATTGTAACCGGTAAAACCTACACCAAGGAGCAGCTAGAGGCCATGACCCAAAGGAAGGAGCAGGAAACTAAAAACCAAATTTTTAATGAAATCTTAAACGATCCAAAAAACGCCGAATTAAAAAAGCGAGTGGATTTGTATATGAAGGTTGGAAACCAACAGGAGTTGAATTTTATACTTCAAAATCTTGCCCCACAGGTAGAAGAGCTCTTCAAGGAAAGAGGAGGAACCTATACTGAAGAGCAAATTAAAACCTATAGCGAGCAAGGTGGAACACCCCATCTAGATGGAAACTACACGGTTTTTGGAGAAGTAATTGAGGGGATGGATGTTGTAATGAAAATATCCAAGGTTAAAACCGGTAAAGCGGATAGGCCAGAGGAAGATGTGGTGATGAAAAAACTTAAGGTTGAATAAATGAGCATTTTAGATAAGGCCAAGTCACTTTTGGAAGAAATTCCAAACCTAAGTGCAAAAACAGCGGAAGAAGCTGAGGCGCTGAGAATTAAGTATTTAGGTAAAAAGGGAGAAATAACCGCGTTATTTTCTTCTTTTAAAGAAGTGGCCAATGAGGATAAAAAAGAGTTTGGGAAAATTCTAAACATCCTTAAAAATCAGGCAACTGAAAAAATAAAGGAGTTAAAAGAGGGTGCTGCTAACCAGAAGGCAAGTGGTGAGAAACCCGATTTAACCAGACCCGTATTCCCACAATTGGGGTCGAGACACCCAGTGTCTATTGTAAAAAACGAAATCATAGAAATCTTTAGCTACCTAGGATTTTCTATTTCCGAAGGGCCTGAGATAGAAGATGACTGGCACAACTTTACTGCCTTAAACTTCCCCGAGGAACACCCAGCAAGAGATATGCAAGACACCTTTTTCCTAGATGAGGAACACGCGCTTAGAACGCATACCTCCTCAGTACAGGTAAGGGTTATGGAAAGCGAAAAACCACCTATTAGAACAATTTCTCCAGGAAGGGTATACAGGAATGAAGCTATTTCGGCACGTTCGCATTGCGTTTTTCATCAAATAGAAGGATTGTACATAGACGAAGGAGTTTCTTTCGCCGACTTAAAACAAACGCTACTGTATTTTGCTAAGGAGTTTTTTGGCAAGACAAAAATTAGGTTGCGCCCGTCGTATTTCCCCTTCACAGAACCTAGTGCCGAGATGGATGTATACTGGGGCTTAGAAAACGAAATCGACTATCGAATTACCAAGGGAACTGGATGGTTAGAAGTATTGGGTTGTGGAATGGTAGATCCCAACGTATTAGAAAATGCAAAAATTGATTCAGAAAAATATACCGGATTTGCTTTCGGGATGGGAATAGAACGTATTGCCATGCAGCGTTTCGGAATAAATGATATCCGTACCCTTTTCGAAAATGATTTAAGATTTTTAAATCAGTTTCAATCCACTTTATAATTTTATAAACTACAGCTAATACACGGGGTTATCTCTTAATAAAGAGGTAGCCCCGTTTGTATTTTTAGCTACAAAAAAATCGCAGCTGAAAAAGCATTTTCCCAACTGCGACATACGGTTTTAACCTAAAACTATTATTTATTCCTTAATCGGATGGCAAGCCATGCCATAGGAAGGTAGGCTAGAGCCACATCAAGAATAGCAAACCAAGTTGGCCCTGGGATCATAAACACGTTTGCAATTCCAGCTAGTAAAAATAGTCCCCCTAATATCCAGGCAGCTATATGTTGCTTGGCTATAAGCAAGGCTATAAATGCACCGACTAAAGTTCCCAAAGCATGAGCTAGGAAGGGAAACAAAAAATGTTTGGGTTTAAAAAGACCTATGTTGTGAATAATGCTTTCCGAGTCCATAGGATCCACCCCAAGCGGTGGAGGAATAATTTGAGAACCCAGCATAATTAATCCGCCGTTTACAATAGATCCAACAATAAACCCGGCAATTACAGCCGCTATAATTTTTACGATTTTCATTTCTCTAGGGTTATGGTTGCATCAATAATACGGGTTTTTTCACCACAACGGGATACACAGAGAGTTTTGGTCACCGAGTGATCCCGACCCGCTAGGCGTCGGGATTGTATCGAGGTGCACCACCGATTAACTCAGATTAGCACAGATTTTTTGCACCAGGTATGTATTTACAAGCTGCTGGTCACCGAGTGATCCTGTGGTAGCACAAAGATTCACAAAGTCTAATTTCATTAAACAATTAGGGGGATTCACTACTACCGTAGATAAATCCCCCCATTGCTAAATAGCTACATTAAAAAATTGGCACATTAATTAATCGCCCAATCTTCTTCTTTACCCAAGTTTAAAATAGATGCCTCTAGGAGTTTGATTGCCGCAGTTACATCGGCTTCATGCACCATTTCTATTACTTGGTGGATGTGTCGCGTAGGAATGGAAATAGCCCCTGCGATGGATCCTCCTTCGGTAAATTTCTGCAGTGCAGCAGTATCGGTTCCTCCAGCCGTTAAGATTTCGGGTTGCCAAGTGATTTTCTGCTTATCGGCAATGGCTTTTAAAAACTTAACCATGCGAACATCACTAATTACAGATCCATCTAAAATTTTTATTGCTACACCTTTTCCTAGCTCGGTAATTTTTTCATGACCTGCAGCTCCCGGCACATCGAATGCGATTGTAGTATCCAAACCTATACCCCAGGTGGGTTTTATACGAAGTGTTGCTGCGTGAGCACCCCTTAAACCAACTTCCTCCTGAACGGTAAAAACACCGTGAAGATTTACTGGTAATTCTTTCTTAGCGAGATTTTTTAGAGCCTCAACTAGAATAAATACGGATACACGGTTATCAAGCGACTTGCAATTAAAGCAATGTCCCATTTTTATTAACTCGCGCTCTCTTGTAACGGTATTCCCTACCTCAACCTTTTTCTTTACCTCTTCGGCTTCTAACCCGAGATCTATAAAGAAGTCTTTAATCTTAACCCCTTTGTTGCGCTCCTCGGGCGACATTACATGAATGGGTTTGGATCCCATTACACCTACTAATGGTCCAGACTCGGTATGCACAATTACGCGTTGAGCCGTCAATGTTTTTGGGTCGAATCCACCCAGTGGGTGAAATTTTAGAAACCCGTTATCGTCGATATGAGTAACGATAAAGCCAATTTCATCCATATGGGCAGCCACCATGGCATTTCGCGCGTCCTTACCTGCTTTAAAAGCGGTTAGGTTACCCATATTGTCAACGCTTAGCTCAAAACCTAATCCATCTAATTCTCGGCGAACTATATCCCTAATTTTTTGCTCATGCCCAGGTACCCCAGGTGCTTCGCAAATTTCTGCTAGTAGCTTTTCGTTAAGATTTGCCATAGTTAATCTACCTGACTTAGTTTTATCATATTCGAAGTTCCTTTTTCGCTTATCGGCATAGAGGCGATATTAATAAGGTAATCTCCATTCTTAATTTTGCCTTCGCGCTTTAAGATATACTTGATATCTGCTATGGTGTGGTCTGTAGATACATACTTATCGTAATAAAAACACTCTACACCCCAAACCAAACTTAAAGCGGTTATCAGTCTTTTATTTCCCGTAAAAACAAAAACCGTTGATTTTGGGCGCTGCGATGATAGCTTCACGGCCGTGTAACCAGAGTGGGTCATGGCCACTACTCCAATTGCATTAACACGCTGAGCCAAACGACAGGCGTTGTAACAAATGGAATCCGAAATAAATCGATCGCCTCCAAAATCTCCAGGCGCAGTTTCATGGTGAAATATCCCCTCAAAAGCTTCTGTTTTAACAAGAATTTTACGCATGGCGTTCACCGTTTCCACAGGGTATTTCCCCACCGAGGTTTCTGCGCTAAGCATTACCGCATCTGAGCCATCCATTACCGCATTTGCCACATCATTAACTTCAGCTCTGGTTGGAGTAACATTTTCTATCATGCTCTCCATCATTTGGGTTGCAACAATTACCGGTTTTGCTGCTTCTCTACATTGTTTTATAATATCCTTTTGGATAAGTGGAACTTCTTCCATAGGGATTTCCACACCGAGGTCACCACGAGCAACCATAACGGCATCGGTTTCATCGATAATGCCCTCCAGTTCTTTTAACGCTTCCGGTTTTTCGATTTTTGCAACCACTCTTGAGAATTTGTTGCGCTCGCTAATCTTATGCTTCAGTTCTATAATATCTCTTGCCGAACGAACGAAGGATAAACCTATCCAGTCGAAATCGTGCTCAAGGGCGAATTCTAAATCAACCAAATCCTTTTCCGTAAGAGATGGAAGGGAGATTTTAGTGTTGGGTAGGTTTACCCCTTTTTTCGATTTTAATATCCCACCATGAATCACCTTTGCTTTCACTCTGGCGTCACCATCGCTTTCGCCAGCTTCTAATTCTAGCTTTCCGTCATCCAAGAGAATTTTTTCACCTGGTTTTACATCTTTCGCAAAAGAGGAATAGCTGATGTATAAATTCTGCTTATCCCCCATTTTGTTAGGCTTTGTAGTAAAACACAACTCTTCTCCTTCTATAAGATCTAAGCCCTCTTCGGGAAGCATTCCTACTCTTAATTTTGGCCCTTGAAGGTCTCCTAAAATGGCCACCGGAATTTTTAATTCATCGGATACCGCTCTAATATTTCTAACTGCCTCTAGGTGCACCTCATGACTTCCATGAGAAAAATTAATTCTACAAACATTAAGCCCTGCCCGAATTAGTTCTGTAAGCTTCTCTTTGGAGGAGGAAGCGGGTCCTATGGTAGCTACAATTTTGGTTTTACGTATCATTCGAATGTCAAATTAGCGCTCGATTTTAATCCAACCGGATTGATTTTAAACGCCGTTAAAATTAAGTTTTGTTTATTTAGTTCCTGCAGAATAAAAGTAGAATACTCTTCTTTAGGATTTTTGGTAATTAAAAGGTAATCGGCCGCCCTATGTTCTGGGACCACCAGGGTTTGTTGGAAGCCCTTATTTTGAATCAAATAATGCTGCGATTTCCAGAATTCGTTAAATCCAGTAAACAAAGCATGTTCAGATTTTATGCTTTTACCGGGCCAAAATACGTAGGGATCTTGAGACCGTTCTAGATTTATGTTTAAGGCTTTATTAACTAACCAGCACAGGCGATAATTTTTCAAATGGCAAGCAATTCCAATCATGTGAAATTCGGGCTCGTCATCGAAATCTAGGTAGTGTACGGTCATTAATCTTCTTCGAATTCTTGTTTTTTACTTTCGTAAAACAATTTACAGGCTTGCTGTTCGGCTTTCTTTTTTGAAAAACCTACAGCCGAAACACTATCGAAACCTTCTATTTCTAGTGCAATGGTAAAAAAATCTCTACCATTTTTATGATCTGTTTCGGTAGTTAAGAAGCGGTGTTTTCTTTTGTGCTTTTGACAAAATTGAATCACCCTACTTTTGTAATCTATATCCTGCTTATCGACCTCTGCAACGTTAATATGGTGCTTAATTATGTGATCAAAAAGCTTGTGCAATTCTGCCAATCCTTGATCTAAATAAACCGCTCCAAAAAGTGCTTCAAGCGTATTACCAGGAATGGAATTTTCTGAAAGATTCTCTCGGGTGGAGAAATAGATCAAATGATTAATATGAAGCTTAAACGCGAGCGTGTTCAGAAATTTCCTTGAACACAACTTCGATTTTAATTTAGAAAGTTGCCCTTCGTTTTTTTGTGGGTACTTAGTAAATATCCATGCAGTAATGTAAGCACCGAAAAGCGCATCACCCAGGAACTCTAACCTATCATAAGTTCCACGCTCATCACCATAACCCTTATAAGAGGTATGTACAACCGCAGAGAAGTATAAGTCTAAATTTTTAGGGTTTAGCTTTAGGTAATTTTTTAACACATAACGGAGCTTTCGTTCTCTGAAAGACTTTCCGCTAGTACTAAACAAGGCCATTCTTATACGCTATACTTTCTAAAAATTACCGAAGTGTTATGACCACCAAATCCAAAAGTATTACTTAACGCTGCTCTTACTTCTCTTTTTTGAGCTTTCTCGAAAGTGAAGTTAAGATTGTTATCCAACTCAGGATCATCAGTAAAGTGGTTTATAGTAGGAGGAACAATTCCATTCTTCACAGCCAATACACTAGCTATTGATTCAATGGCGCCTGCAGCTCCCAACAAGTGACCTGTCATAGACTTGGTACTTGAAATGTTAAGCTTATAGGCATGTTCTCCAAAAATGGACTTGATTGCCTTAGTTTCGGCAACATCTCCAAGAGGAGTAGAGGTACCATGCACATTAATGTAATCTAGCTCGTCAACACTCATGTGAGCATCGTCAAGAGCAGCTTTCATAACATTTAATGCACCTAGACCTTCTGGGTGAGGAGCGGTAATGTGATGTGCATCGGCAGACATTCCACCTCCGACAACTTCACAAATAATATTGGCGCCTCTAGCTTTTGCGTGCTCTAATTCTTCTAGAATCAAACATCCAGCACCTTCACCAAGTACAAACCCATCTCTATCTTTATCGAAGGGTCTTGATGCCGTTGCAGGATCATCGTTTCTAGTTGAAAGGGCATGCAGAGCGTTGAACCCTCCAATACCTGCCTCACACACGGCAGCTTCGGAACCTCCACCTACCATTACATCTGCCTTACCTAATCGAATTAGGTTAAAAGCGTCTAACAATGCATTAGTAGAGGAAGCACAAGCTGAAACCGTAGTGTAATTAGGACCACGGTAACCGTATTTAATTGAAATATGACCCGACGCTATATCGGCAATCATTTTCGGGATAAAGAATGGATTAAATCTGGGTGTTCCATCGCCTTGGCCGAAAGAAACACATTCCTCCTGGAAGGTTTGCAAACCACCAATACCAGAACCCCAAATTACACCAGCTCTATCTGGGTTTGGACCATTTTCTGCAAGACCAGCATTTTTTAATGCCTCATCTGCAACTACCATCGCGTACTGCGAGAACAGATCCATTTTACGTGCCTCTTTTCTATCGAAGAAATCAAGAGGATTGAAGCCTTTAACCTCGCACGCAAACTGCGTTTTGAATTTAGAAGGATCAAAGCGGGTAATACGAGCTGCACCGCTCTTACCATTAATAAGTCCATCCCAATACTCTTCAACGGTATTACCAATTGGAGTAAGGGCACCTAATCCGGTTATGACTACCCGCTTTAATTCCATAAAATCTAAATTACTTTTACTTTACGTTGTTACTGATGTACTCAATAGCTTGACCAACCGTTGCGATTTTCTCAGCTTGGTCGTCTGGAATTGCGATGTTGAATTTCTTCTCGAACTCCATGATCAACTCAACTGTATCAAGTGAATCTGCACCGAGGTCGTTAGTAAAACTTGCCTCAGGAGTTACATCCCCCTCATCTACACCTAATTTGTCAACAATAATTGCTATTACCTCAGATTTAATGTCAGACATTGCCTTTCGAATTAAAATTTAGTAGCAGCAAATAAAGCACATCTACGATAAATATTCAAAGAAAATTACTCGTAAAACACCGAAACCTCTTTAAGTGGCTTCTTTTCTATCTTGGGAACAAGGGCCTCTTCGTGCGGATATCCCACTGGAATCAATAGAAACGGGCGTTCGTTTTCTGGTCTACCCAAAACTTCTTGTAAAAAGTTCATAGGGCTCGGAGTATGAGTTAAAGAGGCCAATCCCGCTTGATGAATGGCAGTCAGTAAAAACCCTACCGCAATTCCTACACTCTCATTTACGTAATAATTGCTTTTTCGGTAGTTGTGTTCGTCTTTATCGTATACCTTTTTAAATACAACAATAATATAAGGAGCTGCATCTATAAACTCTTTAATATGATTTGTTCCAAACGGCTCAACATCCTTTAGCCATTCCTCGCTCATTCTTCCATTGTATGAAAGGTACTCCTCTTGCTCGGCGCGTTTTCTTATTTCCCCTTTTAATTCAGGGTTGGATATAACGCAGAAAGTCCAGGGTTGTCGGTTAGCTCCAGATGGTGCTCCGTTTGCTACTTCTAGTATATTCTCAATTACCTCTTTGGGTACTTTTTTATTTGAAAACTGTCTTATACTCCTCCTTTCTGAAAGATCGGACTTAAACCTCTTAATGTTTTCTAGAAGTTGCTCGTGAGTATATCTTTCTCTTCCGTAAGGCACAAACGCTTCATTCTTGGTATCGTGGGTAATCATGGTATTTGTTTATGGGTTTAAAATAAAATAAACTCCTTTGCTTCCAATGCCCATGGGGTTTTGTATACATTTGATGTGAATTTTAAATTACAAGCTTTGCCACAATTGAATCTTGCCATTTTTGCTTCGGGGTCAGGAACCAATGCTGAGGCCATAATTAGCCACTTTAAAGGTCACTCTAAGATTCAGGTGAAGTTGGTTGTTACCAACAAAAAGGAAGCGGGGATTTGGAAGGTGGCTGACCGAAATCAGGTTCCGTGTTATCACGCCAAAAAAAGCACTCTTTATGAATCCAATGATATAGTTACTTTATTAAAAGAGAAGCATATAAATTGGATAATTCTAGCTGGGTTTTTACTGAAAATCCCAAAGAATATTTTGGAAGCCTACCCGAATGAGATTATAAATATCCACCCTGCCCTTTTACCCAAGTTTGGAGGTAAAGGTATGTACGGAATGCATGTGCACAAAGCGGTTGTGGAAGCAAACGAGAAAGAAACGGGAATTACCATTCACAAGGTAAATGAGAATTACGACGAGGGAGCAATTATTTCTCAATTCTCCACAGCAGTCCATCCCGATGATACCCCAGAGGATGTTCAGCAAAAAGTGCAGCAACTAGAGCACAAACACTTTCCAAGGGAAATAGAAAAACACCTCCTAAATCTATAGTATTGGCGCATCAGGTAATTGCATATACAGATGGCGCTTCAAGAGGAAACCCTGGCCCAGGTGGCTATGGAGCTGTTCTTATTAGCGGCAATAATCGCAAGGAGTTGTCCGAAGGGTTTATTAAAACCACCAATAACCGAATGGAACTATTGAGTGTTATAAAGGTTTTAGAAATTCTTAAATATCCTGGCACCTTGGTTACCATTTATTCCGATTCCAAATATGTTGTTGATGCTGTTGAAAAAGGATGGGTTTTTGGTTGGGAAAAAAAGTCCTTTGCCAAAAAAGCGAACCCCGATTTATGGAAACGATTTCTTGCAGCTTACCGAAAACACAAGGTTAAGTTAGTTTGGGTTAAGGGTCATGCTGGAATAAAAGAAAATGAACGCTGCGATTTTTTAGCAACCGATGCCGCCTTAAATAGAGCTACCAGTAAGGATCATGGCTTTGAAGAAAATAGCGAAAACGATGCAGCACTATTTTAAGTTTCTTCTATTTCTGTTCTGGGGTGCAACTATAACTGCCTCGGCCCAAGACAAAAAAGTAATAAGTGGTACGGTTACCGATGCCAACAGTGGGGAAAGCCTAGTTGGCGCAACCGTTTTTATTTCAGAATTAAAACTTGGTACCTCCACCAACGACTACGGCTATTTTTCAATAGAGTTAAATCCAGGTTCCTACACTTTAATCTTTAATTATGTCGGATACCAGTCTCAATCCTTACCCATAGATTTAACAGAAAACCTCAACAAAATAAAAATAGAATTGAGTCCTTCTGAAATTGGACTATCGGAAGTAGAAATTACCGCAGATCGAGATCAACAATCTCACGTTCGCGATGTACAGATGAGTTCGGTAAATCTCCCCATTGAACAAATAAAAAAGATACCTGCCTTTTTGGGTGAGGTAGATATTATTAAGGCCATTCAATTATTACCAGGAGTCGCTACCGCAGGAGAAGGTCATAGCGGTTTTTTTGTACGAGGAGGCTCCGCCGATCAAAACCTTATTTTATTGGATGAGGCTAATGTTTACAATGCCGCCCATCTTTTTGGATTTTTCTCTGTGTTTAACCCTGACGCTATTAAAGACGTACAACTGTATAAAGGAGGAATTCCCTCTCGGTATGGTGGAAGACTTGCCTCGGTATTGGACATTAAAATGAACGAGGGAAATCTCAAGCATTTTGAAGGTACAGGAGGGATAGGCCTTTTGAGCTCTCGTCTTACCCTTCAAGGCCCCATAAAGAAGGACAAAGCCTCATTTTTAGTTAGCGGCAGAAGAACCTATGCCGACCTCTTTTTAAAGCTGAGCAACAACGAAGCCCTCAATAACAACCAGTTGTATTTTTACGACTTTAATGTAAAATCCAACTATACGCTAGACGACAAAAACCGACTTTACCTTTCTGGATACTTTGGTAGAGATATTTTTGGGGTGCAGGACGGATTGGCAAAAATTGGTTGGGGAAACGCCACTGGTACGCTAAGATGGAATCACATTTTTAACCAAAAGCTGTTTGCCAACTTAACGGGTATTTACAGCAAATACGACTATAATCTAGGTTCAAAAGAAGGTTTAGAGACCTTCGACTGGACCTCTAGAATTGAGGACTTTAATCTTAAATACGATGTGGGTTACTACCAAAACCCAAAAAGTACTTGGCGTGTCGGAGCACAGGTCATCCATCATAATTTCCAACCCGGCGAAATTTCCATCAACCTCGATTCAACCCGATTCGATTACAAGTTGGACCGCACCAAGGCCATAGAAACAGGGATTTACATAGAACGAGAACAAGATATCAGCCCAAGATTAAAGGTAAAATACGGTCTACGGCACAGCGCACTATTAAATATAGGGAAGGGCGTATCGTATAACCTAAATGAGACTTACGAGGTTACCGACACCCTAAATCATCCTAAAGGAAAAATATACAACCGATATGGAGGGTTTGAACCAAGATTGGCAGCGAGATACAGCTTATCTGAAATAAGCTCCCTAAAATTTTCGTACAACAGAATGCGCCAGTATGCCCAATTGGCTTCGAATGCCACTGCATCTAGTCCACTTGATATTTGGTTTTTAGCATCGCCAAACGTAAAACCCCAATTAGCAGACCAGATCGCTATCGGGTATTTTTCGAGTTTTAGAAAATGGAAAATTGAATATTCTGCGGAGTTGTATTACAAGGATATGCGCAATGCCATCGACTTTAAAAATCAGGCGCAATTGTTGTTAAATAATCAGCTAGAAGCAGAACTGAGATTTGGTAGAGCACGGGCATATGGGCTTGAAGTTTTTGTAAAGAAAGACTGGGGTAAACTAAATGGTTTTCTTTCCTACACGCTATCTAGGACGGAGAAACTAATAGATGTTGACGAAACCTTGCCTGGCATTGAGATTTTCCCAGCGAAATATGATAAAACCCACGATATATCGCTGGTAGCAAGCTATCAGATTAACAAAAGAGTTAGCGTAGGGATGAACTTTGTATACGCAACCGGCCTAGCGGCAACCTTCCCCTCGGGTAAGTTTTTATATAAAGGTATAACCATTCCTACCTACACAAGTAGAAATGGCGGCAGATTTCCGGCCTACCACAGAATGGATTTCAGCTTAACATTGAAACCTAAGCAAAAGGAGAAACCCAAAAAGTATACCTCAGAATGGGTGTTTGGAGTTTATAATGTATACAACCGTCATAATACCTATACCATTAATTTTAAAGAAAGTAATAGCAACCCCAACCAATTGGTAGCCGAGAAATTTTACTTGTTTCCGGTATTGCCTTCGGTGACTTATAATTTTAAATTTTAGCGAAGATGAAAATACGCGTTTTACTGTCTTTCTTCCTTTGCTCTCTACTCTATTCTTGCACGGAGCCCATAGACTTAAGCTACATAGCTCAGGAAAACACACGGTTGGTGGTAGATGCCGAAATAGACAACACCACACTAAGAGATACCATTCGTCTTTCCCTTACATCCAACTTTTTTGATGAGATAAAAAACATTCCTGCAATCGGTGCTACAGTTATTATCCGAGATGACTCTAATCGCACCTTTACCTTTGATGAAAGCTCCCCTGGTATTTATATAAGCCCACTAAATTTTGTCGGGAAAGCGAACCACAACTATTATCTGGAAATAACCTACGAAGGCCAAGTGTACAGCGCTGTATCATTCTTAAATCCTCCCATAGCTATAGATACGCTAACCTGCAAGCGATTAGAAGACGGTGTTTTTACCACCAGGGAAGAAGTGGAAATAGGTATTTCCTTTCAAGATCCTCCTGGCAAAAGAAATTACTATTGGTTTATAGATTACGTAAATGGAGCCAACGAATACGAGAGCTTATTTGAATATGGCGCCCTTTTTAACGATGAATTTGTTAACGGGCTATATTTGAATAACATCACTTACGGCACCTTTGACCTAGATAGTGGTGACGTGCTGAAAATTGAATTGCGCACCATTAATAAACGGGAAGAAGAAATTTTAAGCGCCCTTGCCATTGAGTCTTTTGAAAGTGGAATTTTTGATGCACCTCCTAGCAATGTTCCAACGAATATTTCCAATGGTGCATTAGGAATTTTTGTAGCCTACGGAAGAACAGTTCGAGAAATTGAAATAAACAAATAAGATTATGCTGGTTTGGATATTTAAAATGCTTTTTAAACTGAATGGTTGGAAATTAAACAACAAGTTTCCCGAGGCATCTAAGCATTGTGTAATGGTTGGAGCACCTCATACCAGCAATTGGGACCTGGTATATACCGTTGCCAGTCTTAACCTTTTAAAAATCCCCCTGCGTTTTACTATAAAAAAGGAATGGTTAAAGCCTCCTTTTGGTTGGTTTGTTAAACCATTAGGGGCCATTGGAATAGACCGTAGCAAGGTTGGAAATCAAAAAGATGGTAAGGTGCAGCAGATTGCGGCACTTTTTGCTGAGCATCAGGAATTGGCTTTGGTTATTACCCCAGAGGGTACCCGATCTAGTTCTCCAAAAATTAAATCGGGGTTCTACCACATTGCAAAAGCAGCACAGGTTCCCATAGTTTTGGCTTATCTCGATTATAAAAACAAGGAAGCCGGCATAGGCAAACTGATTTATCCCAATCAAGATTACGAAACCACCTTGAAAGAAATGGCTAAATTTTACGCTACCATTCCAGCCAAATTCCCCGAAAACAACAGTTTTATTCCACTGGCTAATGATTAGGCTGCTTTTACTAAGTATCCTTGGCCTTATACTGTTGAGCTGCGATGCCCAGCAAATGATGTACAAAGGGGTGTCTTTAGTGGGAAGCGTTAAATTACCTTCTGATACGAGCTGGAAGGAAATTAAAATCCTTGGCGCCAATTCCATAACGCTAATGCCCTACAGTTATGCAAACGGTGAAACTGGAGAATTTAGATTTAATGAAGACTGGAAGTGGGATGGAGAATCATATGAAGGCATTGATTCCTGCATTAAGGCGGCAAAAAAATATGGATTAACCCCAATTGTTAAGCCACATTTATGGCTCAATCCTGGAGGGTTTACGGGACATCACCAATTTCCTAGCCCAGCAATTTGGGCCAAATGGTTTAACGATTACAAAAAGTACATTGTACAATTTGCAGAGCTTTCTGAAAAGCACAAACTTCCACTTTTTTGCCTTGCCAATGAAATGCAATCTCTTTGGCAAGAACACCCCGCGTATTTTGAAGATTTAATTGCGTCCTGCCGAGCAGTGTACTCCGGTAAACTCGTTTATGCATCCAACTGGGATGAATACAATCGTTTTCCCTACTGGCACTTGCTCGATTACATAGGTGTAAATGCTTATTTCCCGTTAGAATCTCCCTCCAAAGCTCCCACCAAATGGAAAGCTTACCACCAAACAATGAATTCGCTTTCTGACAGTTTGAACCTACCCGTAATCTTTACTGAAATAGGATATCGCAGTATAGAAAACCCTTGGGAAAAACCATGGGAGTCCTACACCGAAGTTCCATTCAATGGTGAAAGTCAGTCTCTGGCGTGGAACACTTTTTTTGAGGCACTGCAAGATCAAGATTACGTTGCTGGAGTTTTTGTATGGAAATGGTTTCCGAGGGTAAAAAATAAAGGCAAAAGTTTAGGCTTTTCTCCCCAGTATAAAAAAGCAGAAAACACTATAAAATTGTGGTTTCACAAACTGTAAGTTTCAAGTTGTGGCCCATTAAAATTTTCACACCCTTATTTAGAACGATTCAAATTTGATTATTTTTGTAGCATGAATCGGCTGAACATTGCTACCCAAAACCCTCTTCCTCCTTGCTTTTTGTGCGAGATTAGAGAATTATCTCTTAAGAAGAAGTGTTGTAAGAAATACAAAAAGGGTAAGCGTTGTAAGAGCTGTCCAAAGCGCTAGGCAAATTATCATTCTACAAGTACTAGATTTGCCAATTATTACACAGGATTAAATAAAATTATGAATAAAGAAATACTACCGGGTACCGGACTTGATGAGCTTAAGTTTGGTTTAACCAGAGAAGAAGTTAAGCAACAATTTGGCGAGCCAGATGAAATTGAGCAATACGCCGATGAGGATACCGACGAAGTTCTTAACGAAGCCTGGCACTACGACAATCTAGAGCTATCTATTTCATTCGACAAGGATGAAAATTGGAAAATGAGCACTATTTCGGTAAGTGATGCTTCCTTTAAGTTAGCTGGAAAAGAAGTAATCGGACTAACTAAAGAAGAGTTAGACGAATTTATTTCTGCTAACAACTTTGGAAGTGGCGAAATGGAAGAATGGAGCATTGATGATGAGGAAACTCAGCACGTGCTTACAATAGACGAAAAGAGCATCAACTTTTGGTTTAACCAAGGGAAAGTTTCAGAAATACAATGGGGGCCATTGTACGACAACGACGACAATACCATCTGGCCTAACTAATTACCAGAAAAACAAAATTCAAAAGCGGCAAAAGCCGCTTTTTTCGTTTTTTAGTGTACCAACTTAAAACCATGCGTTGCCTTTTTTTCCTAATCGTCTTTTTCCTTCAACTTGTTTGCTTTGCCCAAACACGATTGGTTTGGACAGGATCCGCATCTAAAGAATTTCTCAACCCCAATAATTGGAACCCCTCTAAAGTTCCCAACGAACTTGATACGCTATTTGTAAAACTTGCCTCCGACACCATAATTGTTTCCCAAAACATTAAGGTTGCCAAACTGGATTTATTAGATGGTACCCTAATTTTCTCCGCAGACAGTATTAAAGCCTCATATCTAAACGTTAAGAATAGTATAATCCTGGGAAGTGCGTTTGCCGTTGAGGCCGAGGAAATTTATTTCGGCTTAGTTAATAAACCACTAGAAATAAACCAAGCCGTTGACTTAAAGGGAAACAAGATTAAAATCTCCGGTTGCCATTTTAAAAATCCACTTGTTTTAACCAAAACAGGGGATGAAAACGACTTTAATGGAGGAGGTAATAATTTTGACCAACCCCTGTCTATTAATTTGCTGGGTAATGGCGGTTTTACTCTAGGGGGAAGCGAATCGGATACTTTCAAATCCAAGGTAACTCTATTTGTGCCTAATGGAGCAAATATGCAGTTTGCTTTTAAAGGCAACCAAACAGTTTTTAAAGACACCCTAGAAATAGTTAGGCTAAACGGAGGATTCAAAACTGGACAGGGTAATGGCAAAAGTATTTTTCTTCCATCTGCTCCTATTGTATTTCAAACCAATGCATTTGAAAGTGGAGACTTTTGGTTAAAAAACACGGAGATCCAGTCCATCCAACCTCTAAATGTGCAAGCAACCGGCTCTTCGAAAGTCATTATAGAAAGAAACAGTAGTTTTTCTGGCCCAGTTTCTATTCAGGCAACTTCTGCAAGAATAGATTCCAGTACTTTTTACAAAGCATTTGACCTTGTAAAAGAAGGAGAAAGTAGCGATGTGGCCAATGGCGGTAACAACTTTTTCGGTCCAGCCTCTATTACAACAAGCGGGAAAGGGTTCTACCTTACTGGAAATAAATACCCAGATAGATTTCATAAAAAGCTTAGCTGTTTTAGCCAAGATTCTGGATTTATTCTAATGGCCCATGCCAGCAGCAACAACGAGTTTTTCGATACCGTAGAGGTAAAATCAGCTATCGCAGGTGGGGTGCGTTTTGGATTTAAAGAAGGAAGTTCGCTTTTCAATTCAGCATCCACACTCTTATGCGATTCATCGTTCTTTACTGGAGGGACTCTATCTCTAAAAAATGTACGTTTTATTTCCGATAATACCCTCAACCTTTCTCAAAGCGGCGAAGCGGTTATTCATATTGAACCCGGGTGTTATTTTAAGAAAGAGGTCGGGATAAAAACCTGGAGCGTTAAGGTGGATAGTTCCATTTTTCAGGCACCGTTGAAAATTGAAAAGCTGGGAAATAAAGCAGATACCTGGGCGGGAGGAAATAGGATAAATGATAGCCTTAAGGTCCATCTGAAAGGCAAAGGCTCATTGTTTTTAGGGGGAACCTACCCCGATTCATTGTTGGGTCCTTGTTCTATTATTCTAGACACAAACTCCACCATATATTTTGGCCACAGCTCATATAATAATTACTATTCCAAACCCTTTAATTTCTCATTTATAGATAAAGGATCTATCCGATTTGGGGAAGGTGGGGGAACCAGTTACTTCGCAGAAGAATTTTCAATTTCCGAATTGAACCCCAGCACCCAGCTATCTGTATTGTCTTTTGATTCTTGCCACTTCAATCTACCCGATACCCTTTATTTAGATTTTGCAAGAACAAACTTCTCCGTGGAAATATCGGGATCGCAGCTTAATTCTCCAGCAGTAATTAATGCAGGAAAAATCATCATCAACGGCTCCACTTTCCACGAAGCTATTAGGGTGCAAAAAATTGGGTCGGGTTTTGATAATTGGTTCGGAGGAAACAACTTCAACGGTCTTGAACTGGTAAATAATTCATCTGGGTTTTTAACGCTGTCTACTAAACATCCAGATGTTTACCAAAAACACCTAAAGGTTCACAACAAAGGAATTGGAGCTATAAATCTATGGCAAAAAGACAGTGCTTTTTTTAAAGCTTGTGCTGTGGAACTTAGAGTTTTTAGGGGAAAAATAGCGGGAGGATTAAACACAGGTAAAGCCAACTTCGATGAAATTTCAACCTTATACATTTATCCTCAAGGTGTTACCGAAACCGTAACGCTCGATTTAAACTCAATTAATTATCTAAACCAAAACCCACTTGTTCTAGACATCCCCTCAAGTTGCGTTTTCAAATTAGATTCTAGTTCCATACACTGTCCACTTAGTATTATTGGGGAGGATTTATATCTCGACCGCACAAACTTTTTTCAGCCTGTTCAAATTCAAAAAACAGGAGGGTCAAACAACATATCTGAAGGGGGTAACACCTTTTTCAAAACTCTCGTTCTAGAAAACCTCTCCTCCGCTAATTTCAGTTCAGGAAGTCAATTACCTGATATCTTTTTGGACAGTCTCCATTTATTGAATCGCAATTACGGAGCCATTTCCATGGGCTATAATTCTGACACCAACAAGTATTATGGACCGGTTATTATTGAGTCCGACACCGGGGCAATAATCTTTGGCCAGGAAAGCGCAACTAATAAGTTTTATAATACCATAAAAATTGATACTCTAAAATTTCGTAACACCCGATTACAACTTAAAAATTGCATTTTTGAGGACGACCAAAAAAGCCTGATTCTAGATCATAAAAGCAGGATTATTCTTGGGCCCAACACACTATTTGAGGACAGCATTTCTGTTATAGCTGGTGGAATAAATTTAGAGGGTACGCGCTTTAAGGGTGTAGCTGAATTAACCAAAACAGGGACATTGTCCGACGCTGGAAGAAATCAGTCGGTGTTTGAAAAAGAGGTATACCTGGATGTAATATCAAGGGGGAACTTGCAACTTTCATTCAGGGATTCGGGCGATGTATTTCTCGATAAAATTTATTTACGCGCTCAAAAGGGAACTATAAAGTTTGGTAGCCAAGGTGGGAAAACCTTATTTAACCATAGAAACCCCGTATTAATCGATGTCGCCAAACCCTTTAGGGGAGAGGTCATTTTTGGTCATTGCACTTTTAAATCGGGCTTTGATTTTGGCCTAGGGCAGAATAACCAACAGCGCGTGGTGTTTGGACCCAATGCTACTATAAAAGACACCCTATTCTTAAAATGTGGTGAAATAGGAACAATAAATTCCAGCTTTGCGCGACCCGTACATTTTCAAGTAACCAGTAACGAGTACCAAATATCAGATGGTGGTTCGATATTTAAAGATTCTACGCACTTTGAGCATTTGGGAAATAATTTTTGGTTAACCAATTCCAACACCTATGAGGGGCCTGTGCTTTTTACGGTTCATAGTGCCAATGCAACGCTAGCAGCGGGTAATATTACCACAAGCAACAATATTTATTTCCAAAATTATAGTCCTGGAGGATTCGGTATTGTAACGGAGCAGGTCACTTTCCAGGGTGACCAAAACCCAAAACTCGTTAACCTTATAGATAGTATCCAGCCGCTAAAACGGTTGGAACTAAATTTAACTTCGGGAAAGGTGATTGTTGATGGTGCCTTTGAAGTGGAGAAATTCTTGAGTTTAAAATCGGGAGTTTTATCTTTTACATCTATCCCCATCCAACTGGGTCCAACTGCAAACACCTCTGGTGGAAATCAAAACGCATATATAGAACAAGCCGTAATAAAAAAAGGGGGCTTAGAATTTACTTTACCCCTGGGTGCTCAGGGACAATATGCGCCTGTGGGAATTATCCGCAACCAAAATACAGGGTCTAGGGTTGAAGTAAGTTATTTCCAAAACGACTTTTTGGATGATTTCCCCAACGAACAACTTCCTTCTAAAATAGACTTTTTAAGTCGCTGCGGATATTGGTTTATTTCCAATCCTTTTAATGAAATCATTGCTCCTATTGTCTATGCTCCTAGAGATAGCAACTGTTATCCACTTGCTGCCGAAGAAGTAACCCCTATTGTATACAAAGAAGGTAAGTATTACGATCTTCCAAATAGCCAACTTATTCCAAGCACAGAATTTTATGTAAGCGAGGCCGATTCAGCAGTACAAGAGAATTTCATTTTGCTTTTGGGCGCTACCAATAATTTCAGGCCCTTTGCTTTTCCCCTTTTGGAGTTTGAAATAATTCAGCCAACAGAAAATGTAGCATTGCTAAATTTTAAAACCCAATTTGAGAAAAACAACAAGTTATTTGAAATACAATTGAACCATAATAACAGTGGTTTTAAACCAATTGGTTCCATAATAGCAGGGCCTAATCCTAACCAGGAGCAAACCTATCAGTTTATTGACACTCTAATGGGCACCGGAGTTTATCAATACAGAATACGCCAGGAAAGCATATATGGAGTAAGTTCCTATAGCCCAATACGAGTTTTAAACCTTTCGGGAACTGGAGATTATCAGTTTTTCCCCAATCCATTTACCCGATCTGGAGCTCGCTTAGAGGTGCTGAATAACTTTGAAGGTGAGATAAATTTCACCCTTTTCGACATGTACGGAAAAGTATATGAATCAACCACTTTTGTGAAGGGGGAAAACCCTCTTCGACTTCGCGTATTCGAAAACAACGACTTAAAGCGAGGAGTTTATTTCGTTGAGGTTGAAGCTCCTTTTGAGAATAGGATTATACGAGTGGTAAGGGAGTAGGTTTAGTTAAAAATTATGCGCAACATAAATTGAGCATATTTTCCCTTTGCTGCATTTTCTTTAATGTTTTCGGAGCTAAAATCTTCTGGTCGGAATTTACCAGAGTTGGTAATTGCAAAAGAATAACGCAAACCGAAATCCATTTTGGGTAAAATCTTAAAATACAATCCCGCCAAAGCACTTACCTCATAATCTTTAAACTCATTATTGTAAAATTCCTTTGCCGCAACGGCAGGATCTGAGGTGCTATACTCCTGGGTAAGTTTAGTGCTAAATTCTGGTCCAAAAGCAAGAGTAAAGATTCTTAAAAAATGTAGGTTAGCCAATACAGGAACAGAGGCATAGCCTGTTTTGCTTTTAAAATCTACACCTTGATATGTTACTTTACCTCCTTTTACAAGATAGCTAGGCTCTATTGACACACCAAAAACAGGTGTAAAGGTTCTCTCTAGATAGATATTACCCGAATATCCAATATCGTATTTAGATTCAAAATAGCTTTCGTCTTCGTAAAAATATCTATTTACCAAACCACTTGCTCCAATACCAACCTTCCACTGGGCCGAACAGACAATTGGAAAAGACAAAAGAAGGAGAAGAATGAACTTTTTCATGGTAATTGGATTTAGGATACAAATCTATAACTAATAAATCGCACTATAATTATGCCAATATCTTGGCAACTAATTTTTTAGCCGCATTTTGATTTAAACGAAACCAAAGTTCCGGTTCAATTAACTCTAACTCTGTTAAACAGAAATTACCCTGGTTATCAATGCAAACATCCACACGAGCATAGAGGCTGGATTTTGGATTAAGATTAATAACCTTGTCGCCAAACTCCTTTAGCTCAGGGCTTGGCTCCACCAAATGTATGCTTCCTCCAAAATCATCCTGAACTCGGAAATCCCCAGCTTTAGCCTTCTTTAAAATGCAATGGGTTAGGTCTCCATTTATATATACCAACGAATATTCCCCGTGGCTTTCCACACTATCTAAAAACTCCTGTAATAGGAAATCTTCTTCCGCCAAAAGGGTTTCAATTTCTCCACTTAGCGGCTGGAATTTGGATAATTTAAAGGTGTTCTTAGCTGCTCCTGCAATTGTTGGCTTTAGGATAAAATATTCTCCGGGAAAAGATTTTATTTGGTTTTTAAGCAACCGATTAGATCCTTTTTCCAATAAAACAGTCTGCGGAATGGAGATTCCCAGTTGTTGCAAATCGAATAGGTATCGCTTATCCATATTCCACAAAATTGTTTCAGTTGGATTTACGATACGAGCAGCACCATCAATACTTTGCAACCAATTAGTGAATTCTTGATGCCTATAAAAGTAATCCCATGTGCTACGTATCAGAACTAGGTCAAATTGAGTCCAATCAACCTCGGGGTTAGACCACGAAACCCGCTTCACCAAGCAGTGTTGTTGTTCGAATTCAACCTGAAGTGCCCGCTCTTCTTTTAAAATATTTTCGTGGTATGGATTGCCCTCAATTATTTCTTGGTACCTGTCCTCAGTAACTATTGCTATTTGCTTCATTAATATTTTTTAAAAGCTTAACATTACGATGAATCAATAATAAGCCTAAATTGGACTGAACCAAAAAATCACCCTACAATGAAAAAGCTACTAACAGCAGTAATTTTACTAGCAAGCACAAGTGCTTTTGCCCAGTTAAGTCAAGGTAATTTGTTTTTAACGGGAACTGCAGGAATTTCGAATTCCTCCGGGGAGTTTGATGATGGCACCAGTACAACTGAGTTAGACAACATCAAAAACTCTCGCTTTGGAGTTGGTGCCGGATACATGTTGTCGGATCAATTCGCTGTAATAGGTGGATTTACGATGACTTCAACTGTAGTTGAGGATCCAACTGATAATACAGAAAGTAGAACTAAGGGAAATTCCTTTTTCGTAGGAGCCAGAAGGTACTCTTCTATAGGAAATCACCTTTATTTATTTGGAGAACTTGCTGTAGGAGCGTTTGGGTCTCAATCAGAAACGGAAACTCCAACAGCAACTTTAAAAGGTGATAAAGTATCTGGGTTTTTCACGACACTTTCACCTGGATTAACCTTTTTCCCTACCGAAACTCATCGTATTGCACTCGATGTTACTGTTGGTAGCTTAGGATACACCTCTAGAACGGTTACGGATAGATCAACTGATCCAGCTGAAGAAAGTTCTAGAAATACCTTCGATTTTGGAATAGATCTTACCAGTGTAACTTTTGGAATTCAAGTATTTTTTAATGCAGGAGGAAACTCTAGCAACTAGTAATAAACAAAAAGGGGAGCAAGACTCCCCTTTTTATTCTATTGTTTAGCAACTTAATGGTTGCTAAAAATTTATTCGCGATAACATTTCGAGGGTTTCCTCATCGAGAATTTCTTCCACCGATTTAGACTCCTTCGGTTTGGATTCTGGATCCTTTACCTCTGCCTCACTAATTTCTTGAACCGTGGTTTCTTCAGACACCAACCCATTTGGTTTTTCCTTCTCCACTACCTTTTTCGGCCATTTGGTAATTTTCATTTCAGGTTGGCTTTCCTCCTTCCTACTTATCCTAACTTTCACCAAAACAGGTTCACTTGTAAATTGCCCGTCAGAAAGCTGAATCTCAAGGTTATACTCTGAATTAAAGGTGCTTTCGAAAAGTATTTTTGAAACTATTAAGTTGCCCTTTTTGCTTATCGTAAACCCATTAAATTCATTACCCGAAATAATAGACCACCGCCCAGTTGTGGATATAGGACTATCCCCATCTTCTGCTTGCAAATTACAGATGGTTAATTGATTGGGTAGAGATTCTGAATATTGCGGTATTTCTACTTCACAAGATTGATCTGCCAATACAATTGGAGCCTGGTCATTAACCTCTAAAAGCTCTACTGCAATGGAAAAGGTTTTGCTCTGAAGCCCGTTTTTAAAATGGACATCGAATTCAACCTGCTGGGCATATTTTTCACAATCGAAATACTGCTGATCTACCACCCGTATAGTAAGATCTGTATTATCGTAAAAAACCGGAAGCAGAATATTAGAACTAAAATTATTTGAAGATGGTGCCAACTGCACTTTGCCCTCTCTCCAGGAGATATCCGAGGCAATTTCCTTCAGTTCTATAAGCTTGGCTCCGGCCTCTAAACCTTCATACACTTCAACCACTTTCGCAGACGATTGCTTGGTGAGTTTTGGCACCGTCTCGGTTACCAATGAAGTAGTAGCCATTTTTAAGTCCTCGAGCTCCAAGGCCTGAAAAACACCGGTAAATTCATCAAGAACCAACTCCACCATATCGTAAGACTCAATGGTTAATTGATCTATATAATTACCTGAGGAATTTAGGTGCTCGCCCGTGGAAAATTTATTAATCGTTTTGGCAAAAACTTCTTTTTCATCTCGAAACCCTTTTATAACAACCGTCTCTCCACCTGGCTTTATAAAGAGATTATTTAATTGAAAGGGATGCTTTTCTACCGCTTCTATTCTTATTTTTTCAGGATCTAAACTTCCAATGGAGAGGGAGGTGGCCACCAAAGCCGCATCGTAATTTGCTCCTTGATTGGGACTGATATAAAAATTTCCCCCATCCCCATTATTAGTAAACTCGAATAAAAATTTCACCCCGTCTATCTCTTCAATTAACTGAGATACAGGTACAGATGCCTTCTCACTATCAAATCCATACCTAAAATCTTCGGCAAATGTCGATGAAGCGAGAAAAATGAAAAGCAGTATGGGGACTAAGATTCTCATTCTCAATGCAAAACTACGATATCCAAATAGATTTGGATGTAGTAATTAGCGCTTTCTGAGAAGATTTAGCTCATCTTTATTTACATTTCCCTTCCCAAATCCTTTTGCACTATGCGCATTATAACTTTACTCCTATTAATATTTAGTTCTAATTTTTGCCTTAAAGCCCAATATAGCGGAACCTGGAGCGGAAAATTAAGTGTTCAGGGACAGGAGCTTCCTTTGGTTTTTCACATTGTACAAGAAGGTAATAGTTGTTCAGCAAAAATGGACAGCCCAGCACAAGGGGCAAAGGGTATTCCGGTTGGAGAGTGTGAGTTAAAGGAGCGTGAAATCCAACTTAAACTGGCAAACATTGGTGCTCGATATACCGGAAAATTCAAAAATGGAATCATTGAAGGGATGTTTGAACAGTCTGGCTTAAAATTTCCTCTAAACCTAAAACCTCAGGTGGAGGAAGAAAAAATAACGAGACCTCAAGACCCCTTGCAACCTATTGGTTACAAAGAACAAGAAGTGTTTTTCACCAATGAAAAGGATAAAACCACTCTGGCTGGTACCGTAAGCATCCCCAATAACTGTGAAACTTGTCCCGCTGTCATTTTAGTATCTGGATCTGGTGCTCAAAACAGAGATTCTGAAGTATTTAACCACAGACCTTTTGCAGTATTGGCGGATCATCTTGCCAAAAGCAATATTATAGTTCTACGCTACGATGACAGAGGCGTTGGGAAGTCGAAGGGTGATTTTTCAAAAGCTACCACAAGCACTTTTACCGAAGACGCCTCAGCAGCAATTTCATTTATAAAGAAATACCCAAAGGTAGACTCTAATCAAGTTGGCATTATTGGCCATAGCGAAGGAGGGTTGGTTGCCATTAAACTTGCATCGAAAAGCGAAGTTAATTTTGCCGTATTAATGGCGAGCCCGGCAATACCAGGGGCGCAAATATTAATGGGACAGCAATTAGCGCAAATAGAAAATACCAGCCTGGATGCCGCACAGAAAAAAGACCTTGAGGATTTTATTAAAGGCCAAATGGATGTGTTGCTAAAAAGCAAAACTCCCGTTAAAGCCAGGGCCAACCTCAACTCGTACTACAAAAAGAATTTCAAAAAACTCCCGCCTGCCACTCGAGGAATGGGATTGGAGAAATATGCACAAATCCAAACACAGGCCTTGGCAAGCCCTTGGGTTATGGAGTTTGTAAAATACGACCCACGATTGGATCTTTCCCAAATAAAAATACCCGTATTAGCTGTTAATGGAGACAAAGACACTCAAGTAAATGCCGAGGTTAATTTAGCTTCTATAGAGGATGGTTTAAAAGCCGCTGGAAATAGTGATTACCAAATAGAAAAATTAAATGGGCTCAATCATCTTTTCCAACCTGCGGAAACAGGATCCATTATGGAATACGAAAGGATAGAAACTACGTTAGATACCGAGTTTCTGAATTTAGTTTCATCATGGATTGTTGCCAAAACCTACGGCGAGAACTAATTCTAATCAGGCTCTATTGTTGTGCTAGAAAGGGTACATTAAATTTCACCCTATGCTAGATTCGAAGTACCTCTCATTTGATCCAGATTTGGATAAAGACCAATGCAAAGAAAAAATTGTAGAACTACATTTTGAGCTTTGCGAATTGGCACATCAACTGCACATTGATAAAAAACATGGTGTTTTAGTGGTGTTACAAGGTTTGGATGCCAGTGGCAAAGACGGTATTGTAAGCCGTTGTTTCTCCGGGCTTAGTCCGCGATTTACTCAGGTGGCATCTTTTAAAAAACCAACCGCAGAAGAGGCAAGCCACGATTATTTATGGCGTATCCATCAAAAAATACCACCACGTGGAGTTATTGGAATATTTAATCGATCTCACTATGAGGATATTCTTGTCCCAGAAAGTTATGGTTGGATAGATAAAAAGGAGGTGGAAAACCGCTACAAAAGCAATATTGAATTCGAGGAACATTTGGAACGTTGTAATATCCACACCCTGAAATTCTTCCTTAATATTTCGTACAACTTGCAAGGGGAAAAGCTGGATGAAAGAAAGTTTAATCCACTAAAACGATATAAGCACCAAGACTCCGATTTTGAAACCCGAGCTAAATGGGATGACTTTATGAAAAGTTACAACGGTATCCTTAAAAACTGCAATAAACCCTACCCATGGATAAACGTACCTGCCGATAAAAAATGGCAAAAGGATTATGTGGTTTTAGAGAACATCGTGAAACTCCTCAAAAAATTGGTTTAAAATGGATTCTTAGCGGAAAGTTTGCTCCGCAAGAAAGCGTCGCCAATGCCTTGGGCATTTTTGAATTTTGTCTAATCTTGTTTGGGCTAGAAAAATTGCCTTCTGCCCCTATCAAAACCTTTATATATGAAACTAAGATTACTAGTAAGTACAGGGTTAACTTTTTGTTTTGCCCTATTTTCTGGTGGCCTTTTTGCTCAAAATTTTACCCAAAATTTAAAGTTCAAAGACCATTCTGTGTGGTTTAAGTACCCCCAAGCTTCGGATGTAAGCAACGAAGATGTTTTAGAAAAAATCATCAAAGAATTCGAGTTAGGGAATAGCACTTTCGAGTTAATTAGGCAGGACGCCGACCAGCTTGGATTTACCCATTTTCGCTATCAACAAATCATAAATGGTATACCGGTATGGGGAGCTCAAATCATTCTGCATTACCAGGGTGGACTTATAAAAAGCTTTAATGGTAAAGCATACCCTGCAAGTCTTGCTAGTACGGCATCCATAAATACCTACGACCAGGTTTTACAAAATATCAGCTCCAACTACCCTAACTCTGCAACTATCCAATTTGAAAGTACGCAATGGGTAGCAAACCAAGACGAATTCGGAACCGAAGAATTGGTGTTGACATATGCATATAAAGTGAGCAATATCCAGCCGCTTGTTCAAGATCGCTTATACGCTGACGCGAGTAATGGTTCCATTGTAGCCTCGGAAAATCTAATCCATACTGGGGACGAAAAAGGAATGGCAAACACCTATTATCACGGTCAGCAAGAAATTACAGGTTACCTTAAAGATGGTGTTTACATTCTTAGAGATAGCGCTAGAAACATAGAAACCTACAACTACAACGGTGGATTAAACGATAGTATTTCGAAATTCTTTACCGATAATGACAACCAATGGGTAGAACAAGCTACATTCTTAAAAACTATTGCAATTAAAGCGGTAAGCATTAAACCAGCTTGGTGGAAAGATGACGCCACCGATTTTGCAAGCTTCTATGTTGTTGCACTTGACGCTGATTCTAACATCGTTTACGGAGAAAACTTAAGCCTTAACTCGGCAACCGGAAACTACGAGGCCGAAGTTAACCACCCTATGGGTAAAGGAATTATTGGTTTCGAACTTTGGGAAGAAGACATAACGGAAGAAGATGATTTTGGTGGATTTATAACTGCCGATGCAACTCTTGGAGTAACCGCTTTTACTCAAGAAAATTTCGAAGGAAGCTTCAGAAACATAACCTTAAACGATCCTGCTCTTGACGTACACTGGGGAGCAACCAAAACCTACGATTATTATAAGGATGTCCACAATAGACTTTCCTATGACAACGAAGGTGCAACGATAAAGTCTAGAGTTCATTTTTCTAACTCTTACAACAACGCCTTTTGGGATGGACGACAAATGACTTTTGGAACAGGGGATTCCTCTAACCTTAGTTATTTAACAAGTATTGATGTGGCTGCCCACGAGTTTACACATGGAGTAATCGACTTTACCTCCGATTTGATTTATCGTGGAGAAAGTGGTGCATTAAATGAGTCTTTTGCCGACATTTTTGGGGCAGCAATAGAATTAAAAAACACTGTGGATGGAGACTGGAACATTGGAGAGAAAATTTCCATTTCTAGACCATACCTACGTTCTATGAACGACCCCCATTCTGCGGACCACCCAGATACTTATGGATTTAACGACCCAAATTGGGTGGATCCAGGAAATTTAAATTTTGATAACGGAGGAGTACACATCAACTCTGGTGTACAGAATTACTGGTTTTACCTTATTACGGAGGGAGACTCTGGTATGAATGCTAACGATTACGCCTATAACATCACTGGTTTTGGATTGGATAAAACCGAACAAATTGCATACAGAAACCTAGCCTACTATTTGGTGCCAAGCTCTAATTTCGACGACGCTAAAGAAGGTTCTGTTTTCGCCGCTGAGGATTTATATGGAGTTGGATCTGTAGAAGCCAAAACTGTTGAGGACGCATGGTGTGCTGTGGGAGTTGGAGACTGTGAAGCTGCAGTAGATTTCTGTAATGGAAAGTCCATCCTTACGAAAACCTGGGGAAGTTTTGCTGATGGTAGCGGAACTTTAAACTACGAAAACAACGCAAATTGTAGCTGGTTAATTCGTCCCTCTTCTGGTGATTATACTGCTTTAATCATTAAATATTTAGACCTAGAAGATGGAGTAGACTTCCTTAGAGTTTATGATGGTGCCAGTTCTAGTTCTGCACTTATTGCGGAAATAACGGGTAGTGAAATTCCAGATGAAATTTACTCAACCGGTAGAAGTATGTTCGTTGAATTTACAAGCAGCGACAACGGTACCGCTTCTGGTTTTGCTGCGCACTATCAATCTAGAACAGGAACTTCTATAAAGGAGAATAATCCAAATCTAGATTTCCTTCTTTACCCTAACCCAACAGGGGGTAGCATTACCATAAGTATTCCTGCAAGTGCTGGAAAAATGGATGTAAGAATTACCTCTATCAATGGGAAAACGGTAAAGCAGTTCAACGATATAGACAGTGACTTAAATGTAAACAACCTAGAAACTGGTGTTTACTTTGTTACGGTTAGTACGCAAGGAGCTACGAGCACTAAAAAGCTAATTGTGAAATAGCTATTTTCTTAATTTCTTAAAAAAGGCCGGCAATTGCTGGCCTTTTTTATTGGCATTAATTCTAGCTACAAATCGTAAACACAGCGAAACCCTAAGTGGTTGGTGCCACTATTGGCGGCTGTATGCTGAAAGGCCTCTGGTTTATACCCTTCGCACCCGTTTTCTATACACAAATAACTCCCTCCTTTAATGATCCTATGGGCCCCATCAACTTCTTCCAATTTTATTTGGGGTTGAGGTGCGATGCTGCTGGTCCATTCCCAAACATTTCCAGCTAAATCATAAAACCCCTCCTTGTTAGATAAAAAACTTCCAACGGGAGCCAATGCCGAATAACCATCCACCTCTTTATTTTTTATGGGAAAGGTTCCCTGCCAAATATTTCCAGTTCCCTTGAGTTTGCTCGCCATAGCATCCCATTCAGACGCGGTTGGTAAGCGACCATTTTTCCAGGCACAATATGCACAGGCATCGTAGTAACTCACCTGGGTTACCGGCCAATTCTGGGGATTCATATTTACCCCATCGATACGCCGCCAATTTGCGCCCCTAGCAATTCCCCATGCTCCTTTGGTGGTATCAAAATAACCCGACCAACCAAAGCTATCTGCTGTAGTTTTATAACCTGTTTCCTCTATAAATAATCTAAACTCAGCAACACTAACCTCTCTAGAATCTCCGGCTATGTTAGCCGCAAATTTTATCTTATAATTTTCATTTTTTCCGCACCCATCAATTCCGCAAAAAATCAGGAGCATTAAGGCCAATTTTATGGTGTAGGTACCGCCGCTCGCCATCCTTGTGCTAACTTTTTAGAAAGACTTTCTACCAAGGCCTTATTCTCATCTTCCTCTGCCCGGTTTATGTTTTCGTCTGGATCCTGAAAATGATCGTATAATTCCCTAGCCTTTAACTCGCCTCTTATTTTGTTTTCATTATCCCAAGTGTACCACTCTATGTAACGGTAACGCTCGGTTTGCATAGCATAACCCATGTACTCCTTACCATCATAGGATATTCTAGGTCTACGTCTAAACTGAGAAAAAACGGCTGATTTCCATTCCCGATTGGGATTCTCGAAAAGCGGTTGCATACTGATTCCCTGAAAATAACCAGCTTTGGGTACATCCGCCAAATCGCAAAGGGTTGGAAACATGTCTACTAACTCCACTAGTGCTGGTGACTTCAAACCTTGCTTCTGACCAGGATATTTAATCAGCAGGGGTACTTTGGTATCGATATTAAAATTGGTTTGTTTCCCCCAGCCGTTGTGCTCTCCTAATTTCCAGCCGTGATCACCCCATATAACGATAATACTATTGTCGTAAATCCCCAATTCCTTTAATCCGGCAACCAACTCTCCAATACAGGCATCCACATAGCTAACACAGGCGTAATAGCCTCGTTTTAAAATATCGGCAGAATCAGCAGCAAGGGGAGCCCCCTCGGGACGAGGTAAATTTCTAAACCCAGCATAGTTTCTTAACTCGTAGCTCGCATTAGCCGCCATGGGCGGGGCATTTTTTGGAAGAAAGGGATTAACCGCAGGCGGTAAACTACCCGCAGGGTACATGTCCCAATACTTTTTTGGGGCTACAAAAGGTAAATGAGGCCGGAAATAACCCAATCCTAAAAATATGGGTTGTTCCTTTTCTTTAAGGCGCTTTAAAGTTTGCAGCGCCAATTTGGTTTGCAGTCCATCGTACAACATGGAATCCGGTAAATCCACAACTTCATAGGCAGGACCGCTATACCAACCATCGGCGTACACTTTTCTCCCCTCTGGCCATCGGGCAAGGATTTCTTTCCTTCTTTCAAGCTGTATTTTTTGCGCGTCCTCCGTATGATAATAGGTTTCAGCATCGCGCAAATGAGAATCTGGACCGTTAAATGGTGCTGGTTTTAAATCTGGCTCATCCCAGGATACCGAATCGGGCATATAGTTGTGAAAAATCTTCCCAATGTTAACCGTGTAGTAGCCGTAATTATGAAAATATTGCGGCATGGTCACCGCATTGGGGTTTATTTTTCTGAATTCATCACCTAAGTGCCAAACTTTGGTAGAATCGGGTCGGATACCTTGCATAAGACTAGCCCTAGAAGGCGCGCAAACTGCGGCCTGGCAATAAGCATTTTCTAAAAGCAGTGCCTCCTCGGCAAAAGCATCTATGTTAGGTGTTTTTATGTGTGGATTTCCGTAGGCTCCAAGGTCGGGGCGAAGATCATCCACGGAGATAAATATGATGTTAGGTTTCTGGGTTTCCTTTACCTCGATATTTTGGCAAGAGAACAGGATCAAGGAAAGAAATAGAGTGGCTGGTAAATGCATAAAAAACGCTTTGGGTCCAATATAGGCATAGCTTGGAGAAGATATCTTAGTAATGAGCGAGATTGTACACAAATGAAAGCCGAATTTTACAAGCGAAAAAAATGACCAAGCCCTTTTAGACGCCAACATAATTATCTCGGTGTTCAACAAGGAGTACCCATTATATAGTAGTTGTGCCCGCATCTTAAGCATTAATGTGAAGGACTTTTTTTTGCCATTAATCCCGTTTACAAACCTGAGACCTACTTAAAAATACTGGCGGAAAGCAAATTGCTTTATTCAGGCAAGGTGCTAGTTGTCCTTTTACGGACATTCTTCCCTCGAAAAAATACATCGGCATGAACTTCTCGCCCAAGAGGCAAGTTTTACTTCGATTTACGGCACAAAAAAACCCGAGGCATATCGCTCCGGGTTTTAATTTGTTGCTCCTCCTCTTGGGCTCGAACCAAGGACCCTCTGATTAATCCCGCAGCTGCGGGACTCTAACCAACTGAGCTAATCGCCCCTCGGGAATAAAATCAGGATCACAAAGACGGAGAATTAAAGGTCTACTTTTTTGCCGTTTTATGAAGTTTTCAATCTTTCGAGCCTCAGATTTGTTGGTAATCTTAAATACAGCTTTAAGCTCCCAATCATGGGCTCTATTAGTGTACTTAGTTCGAATGGTCTCGTTGTGTTGCGATAACCTATTCCATGGGTGACTACTTTCTCCAACATAATACAAGTCTTTACAAGGCGAGTATATAATGTAGAGATAGTGCATGGTAAATAATGCTTCGAGAGATCCTTTATTTTAAGGTAATAAAACACCTCAAGATCCATCCGATTTAACCCATAAAAAAACCCGAAGCGTTTTGCTTCGGGTTTTAATTTGTTGCTCCTCCTCTTGGGCTTACCGATGGTTTTTTTCTACGGTAATGCTTCCCTCGAAAAAATACATCGGCATAAACTTCTCGCCCAAGAGGCAAGTTTTACTTCGATTTGTGGCACAAAAAAAACCCGAAGCGTTTTGCTCCGGGTTTTTACCTTTCTTGCTCCTCCTCTTGGGCTCGAACCAAGGACCCTCTGATTAACAGTCAGATGCTCTAACCAACTGAGCTAAGGAGGAATTTTCTTTCCTACATTTCCGCTTTCATTTTAGGTGAAAGAATCCCTGCAGGAATTTTGTGGGTGCAAATATAGGGACTTCCCATAAATAAACAATACCTTCGCCAGAAATAAATAAAAAAATTTTCATGAGTGTTTTAGCCCTTGGTACCGTTGCCTTCGACGCCCTAGAAACTCCTTTCGGAAAAACAGATAAAATAGTGGGAGGAGCCGCTACATACATCTCTCTTTCAGCGAGTTATTTTGTTAATCCAGTGAAGCTGGTTTCGGTGATAGGTGAAGACTTCGATTTCGATATGCTAGAAAAAATGAAATCGAAAGGAATTCAACAGGAAGGTCTACAAATAAAAAAAGGTGAAAAATCTTTCTTTTGGAAAGGAAAATACCACCACGATCTTAACACTAGAGACACCTTAGTTACAGAATTAAACGTACTGGAAAACTTTAAACCTGAAGTTCCAGAATCTTACCAAGATTGCGATTTTGTAATGTTGGGTAACCTTGAACCTGGTGTACAAGAAAGCGTCATCAAACAATTCAAAAAGCGTCCAAAGCTAATTGTTATGGACACTATGAATTTCTGGATGGACATCGCCTTGGATCAATTAAAAAAGACCATTTCTCAAGTTGATGTTTTAACCATTAACGACGAGGAAGCAAGACAATTAAGTGGCGAATACAACTTACCAAGTGCCGCCGGAAAAATAATGGACCTGGGTGTAAAAACGCTTATCATTAAAAAGGGTGAGCACGGTGCACTTTTATTTGGTGATAACAGAATGTTCTTTGCACCTGCACTGCCTTTAGAAATGGTAAAAGATCCCACTGGAGCGGGTGATACTTTCGCAGGTGGATTTATTGGTCACCTTGCAAAAACTGGCGACATCAGCTTCGATAATATGAAGAAAGCAGTTGTAGCTGGATCAGCAATGGCTTCTTTCTGTGTAGAGGAGTTTGGAACCGAAAACCTACTGAATTTAAGTCAGGAGAAAATTGATAACAGAATCGCTGAATTTACTGCCCTAGTTAGGCATTAATCCAAATTACATAAGACAAAAAAAGGCCGCAAATGCGGCCTTTTTTGTTGGTACTATCTTATTCTCTCCTATAGACAGGTTTTTTCTAGGTCACTTACTACCGAAATTTTAAAGTCTGGCCACAATTTCGAAACACCATCTTCTCCAGTATGTAATTCCTTGCATACCTCGTTTAAGGCATTAACAGCAGCCAGCCCATTAAAAAGGGAAATGTCCAATTTCCCTTCCATTTTAAACCTACCCTCCGGACTAATACTATAATCCATTTCTAGGTTTTTGGTTTGCTCATTAATGGTTAATTCCACAGTAGCTTTCCCGTAGTCTTGATCTCCAGTACTCAATACCTTTCCAGTTATTTTACTCGGCATTTTTAACTTACCGAAAAAGTGCTTTTTGATCTTCATATCTCTATCCGAGTTATTGGAATTAACTCCATCGGTATAGATGGTGAAAGAAGCTCCCTCTAGCACTTTTGCAGCCGTATCAGAAGGGGAAAACCCACTCACCTCAACGCTATCCATTTTACCCCCTACGGCAGCCCTTTCGGTAAACTTATATGCCTCCCACATAACAGTAGTTGCACTGTTATCGTATGAATATGTACACGCTTGTGCAACTTCTTTTGCTTCTGTTTTAGATTCCTCTGTTTTAGGTTCTGCTGGTCCCGAACAGGCGATTACAAGAGTCGCTGGGATTAGATATACTAATTTTTTCATTGTCTTTTTTTTATTCAAAGTTTACAAGTACTTGGTTTTTCTCTACAGCACGTCCTTTTGTTACTTCAATGCTTTTTACCTTAACATCACCCGTAGCTTTAAGGACGTTTTCCATTTTCATTGCTTCCAAAATAAGAACCGGCTCCCCATCCTTAAGTTCTTGTCCAACTTCCACTAAAACATCTACTACCAATCCTGGCATGGGTGCTTTTAATTCTTTCTCTGCACCACCAAGGCTCATGTCTAGCCCAAGATTTTCAAGTAAGGCATCAAACTCATCCTTAACGGCAACGGTGTATTTGTTCCCATTAACCAAAAGCTCCATGTGCTTTTTGTCTTCCAAGAATTTTATGAGCTCTACATTGTACGATTTGTTATTGTACAACAAATGATATTCGCCCTCTTTAACCTTTATAAAATCTATCTCGTACGGGTTTCCATTAATCAATCCCGTGTTTAATTTTTGGCTTTTGGGAGCCACTTGGTAGCTCTTATCATTAATCTCAATCTCGTACATAGCTTTTTCTCTTGCGCCGAAGGTACTCAACATCCATAAAACTTTAAAAATCTTTTAACGCTTATTCATAGCTTCGCGTGAAAACTGAAAAAGATGGCTCAAATTCCCGATTGCGAAAAATACCCTTATGTGCATCTAAAACACAAGCACAGAAGGATAGATAATTACTACTGGCTTAACCAAAGAGATAACCCAGAAGTATTGGATTACCTTAAACGGGAAAATGACTACACCGCAGCCTATTTAAAATCTTCCGAGAAGTTTATGGAGGATCTTTTTCACGAAATGAAAAACCGTATTGTAGAGGACGACCAATCAGTACCCTACAAGAAAAACGGATATTGGTATCAAACCAAATACGCTAAAGGCAAGGAATACGCAATAAGTACTAGAAGAAAAGGCGACTTAACAGCGAAGGAGGAAATCTTTTTGGATGAAAATATTCAGGCGGAAGGCCATTCCTACTATGCAGTTGCCAGCAAAAGTATCAGCCCGAATAATCAATGGCTTTGTTTCGGGGAAGATACCGTGGGAAGACGACTTTATACCCTAAGATTTAAGGATCTTTTTTCCGGAGAATTTGTGGGTGAACAAATAGAAGGAACCACGGGTAGAGCATTATGGGCAGGAGATAACAAAACTGTTTTTTACACTAAAAAAGATCCAGAAACTCTTCGTTGTAATCAGGTTTGGCGACACACTTTTGGCACTAATCAAGACCAAGATGTTTTGGTTTATGAGGAAGTTAATCCCGAGTTCGATTGTGGGATATATAAAACTAAATGTCAAACCTATATTGTTATTGGTAGTTCAAGCAGCACCAGTACGGAGTTCCACTACCTTCCTACCACCGAACCAGATGCAGAACTTAGGTTGTTCTTACCCAGAGCTCCAAAACACGAATACTCTCTTACCCATTACGAGGGGAATTTTTACATGCTTTCCAACCACGAGGGACAAAATTTCGGTTTCTACAAATGCGACCCGGCCAATCCGGAAATTGAAAACTGGGAAACAATAATTGCCCCAAATGACAATATCCTTCTCGAATCCGTAGAGATTTTTAAGGATTATTTTGTTGTAGTAGAAAGAAAAGGCGGATTGGTTTATCTACGCGTTCTTCCAACCCATGGGGAACCTGCATATTACATTCCTTTTAACGACCCTACATATAGTGTAGATTTAGAGGTTAATGTGGAGTTCGACACCGAAGAGTTGCGTTTTGGTTACACCTCATTAACTACTCCTACCAGCATATTTTCTTACAACCTTAGAACCAAAGAACAACAAACCCTTAAGCAGCAAAAAGTACTGGGCGAATTTAATGTTAAGGACTACCAAAGCGAACGCATTTGGGCAAAGGGAAAAGATGGAGTAGAAATTCCAATCTCCCTGGTTTATAAAAAAGGATTTAAGGACCAAAAAAGAAAACCATTGCTACTGTATGGATACGGGTCTTATGGTGTTAGTTTAGACCCCTATTTTTCTACCATTAGATTAAGTTTGCTTAACCGTGGATATTGCTTTGCAATTGCACATATCAGAGGGGGAGAAGATCTTGGCAGACCTTGGTACGAAAACGCCAAATGGCTAAAAAAGAAAAACACGTTTAACGACTTTATTAGTTGTGGAGAACACCTTTTAGAAACCGGCTGGGTAGATAAAGATGCACTCTACGCAATGGGAGGCTCTGCCGGCGGTATGCTCATGGGAACAGTTATGAACATGCGTCCCGAATTATGGGCGGGAATTGTTGCTCAAGTCCCCTTTGTGGATGTGGTAACAACCATGTTAGATGAATCCATTCCACTTACCACTGGAGAATACGAAGAGTGGGGCAATCCTAATGATAAGGAATACTACGATTACATGTTATCATACTCCCCCTATGACAATGTAGAAAAAACGAACTATCCCCCTTTGTTAGTTACCTCGGGTTATCACGATTCTCAAGTGCAGTATTGGGAACCAACCAAATGGGTTGCCAAACTAAGAGACTACAAAACCGATAATAACCCCTTGTTGTTATACACTGAAATGGAAGCCGGGCATGGAGGGGTATCTGGTAGATTTGAGCAGTTGAAAGAAGTAGCAAGAGAATATGCTTTCTTATTTGGTTTAGAAGGCATTAAAGAATAATTGGAGTGGAAATAAGTGACGTTTTAAAAGGACTACAAATTGCCCCTGTTGTAAAGGGTGAAAACTTTGAGCCTATCGATTTATCAGGTCCAACAGTTGCCAAGTTGGGTTTAGATCTAGGAAATAGGGTAGAAATTGAATCTTGGTTTTATTCTCAAACCAAGAAAAGCATACGATACGGTGGTTACTTAGAAAAAAGATCCTGGTATGGTAGAAATCCGGATTTTGTAAATGGTGCCGAAGTAAGAAACATTCATTTGGGAATGGATTTATGGTGCTCCGCAGGCAGTAATATCCATGCCCCCATTAAGGGTAAAATCCACTCCTATCAATTTAATGATGCCCCCGGGGATTACGGACATACGCTAATACTAGAACACCATATTTCCGGATTTAAATTCTATACGCTATATGGACATCTTGCCGCACCTAAAATTACCGATAAAGGACACGAATTTAACCCCGGGGATGCCATTGCCCAAGTAGGATCATGGGAGGAAAATGGGTCTTGGCCCCCACACCTCCATTTCCAAATTATCATAGACATGGAAGGTAAAGTAGGCGATTATCCTGGCGTTTGCCACGAAAAAGAAAAAGGACAGTTCGCAAAAAACTGTCCTCATCCTATGTTATTATTACCTATGTTGCCTTAGTCCAAAATAAAACGAACTATTTCCGATTTGCCATCCTCGAAAACCACCTTTGCAAAATAAGCTCCGGAATTATATTCCGATAAGTTGACATCCACAAAATTAGACTGAGTAGTTTTTTTCCATACTAACCTTGAGTCTAATCCAAGAATTTCGAATGCCTTTACCCTGCTATTTGCTGGCGCTTTAATTCTAAAGTTCTTATTTCGAGTAGGATTTGGCATAACCATTAGGGCCTCATTTCTTTCTAATTCCTCGGCAACGTTAGTTGTTGCACATCGCTCTGGGAGAGGTGTTAATCCATTGTTCTTTATAATGGTAACTGCCCCGTTTTCAGGTTCCCAAATACTTAATCCGTCCGGTACCATAAATCTATTTTCTTCAGTTAATGGGGTTACTGAGCTTGCATAATTGGGATTGTCTGGGAAATATGTTTGTGCCGATCTTACCTGAATTTCATTTTTGTTTACCCAAATCCATTTTACTTGATTAAGGGTACCCATGTCTCTGGTCCAGGTCTTTGCGTCATCTGCCATTCTAATTGCGGCCCAAGTTCCTTCGCCCACATATACCGTTCCTCTGCCATTCTCCGCGATAAAGTAATTATGATCAACGTCCTTACCACACTCGGTAGTACCGCTTGACGTTCTTGTTGGTATTAAAGGCCAAGTTGTTTTTACTACGTGAGCATCACACTCCACCACCAACCTTACCTGTTTTTCGTAAAAAGGTTCCGCCCAGTTATCGAAAGCGTCATTTTTATCCGATTTGCTGGAATGATGTGGACGTATTGGTTTGTGATATTGCGCAATTTTCCAATATACCGATCCATCAACCGAGTCTAAATCATTATTCAACCAGTCGGTTTGTTCGCCAGAAATAGTCATCTCTGTGTTAAGTGTATACATGCGTAAAAGGTTTCCGTTAAAAGAAAGTGCATAATACACATCTGGGTGAGGTGTATCGAATAGGCGTTCGACTACGAAGTTTCCACAATCGGGGCATCCAAATGGTGACGCTTCGTGGTTACCCATCGCAGCTACAATAGGTGTTATCTTATTATCATCGGTGTAGGTTAGCTCCCAGTCTGCAAACCAGGCATCCCATTCCTGTTCGGTATTTGCGAAAGTGTAATCACCACCAAAAGCAACCATATCCGGTCTTAATTTTGCCACTATCCTATTTGCTTCTTGGCGAATAGTTACTGATTCTGCAAGAGCAACAGGACCTCCATCGACATTTAGCCTAGAGTCTCCTCCAGCAATTATGCTTATGGGGTCACTGGGGTTATCACTTGCCGTTTTAAACCAATAACGATCACTTACTTGTTCTCTGCCCAATGCATCCCGGTATACCAAAACGAAGTAATATGGGGTTTTAGGACTAAGGTTTGCTAAGCGAACAAAGTAATGATCTAATCCCTTAAAAGCCGATACACTTCTATCAACTAATGCCCTTGCGCCTTTTTCCTTGTATAGGCTTAGATCTGTCCCAAAATCTGTGGTGGCGTAATACAGTTCAAACGAAATCCCATTATTTATACTACCCGGGGTTTGACTCCAACCAACAACCATAGAAGTGGATGGGTCTGCCCTCCACATGGTTCTAAAATACTTTGGTTGTGCGAATAGGGAGCTAAACGAAATGGTTGCGATAAAAAGGAATAGAAACCTCATAAGTATAATTTTTTCGCAAATGTATTGGTCGTTTTAAGCCAACCTAGGGCTTTCGGAAATGGTAAAATTCATTTAAAAAAACAATAACAAACGTAAGCCCATGTTAATACACCCGTAATCTTAAGTGCCCCATTTTTGCAAAATGAAAAATTGGGTTATCTGGATCTTGCGCCTTGCAGTTGGATTGGAATTCTTTGGAAGAGCTTGGCAATTTTTGTTCTTATCGACTCCTATTAGAGAGTTTTTTTGGAATTATAGGCTTTTCGGATGGTTTGTAGAGTCGTATACCGAGCTTACTTGGAGCCAATATTTAGTGCATCCCAAGACAGAAACTTACCTCAACCTACTTCAATTTATTATAGGGCTTTGTTTCTTGGTCGCTAGTGCAAGCGCCTTTTTAGGGAAAAAGCCGAAAACATTGTTGCCTCTTTTAATAGGTGTAATGTGGCTAATTCCCATTTCGTGGACCCAGTATTTCGGAGTGGCATATAATTGGATAATGTGGCTGGAATATGCGGGCCAAGTCTTTACGCCCCTGATATTATTCTGGGTTCTCGTCTTAAATCCTAAATCAAGTGCCGTTTTAACAACCGCATGCGTAATCGCTGGAATAACCTTTGTCTGTCACGGTGTGTACGCCTCGGGGATTAGACCCATTCCGGAAAAGTTTATTGGCCTTACCGTTGGATCTCTTGGAGTTGGGCGACAAAATGCATTGGTATTCCTAAAAATTGCAGGGATCTTAGATTTTATTTGTGTGCTTGCGTTGTTTTGGAAAACAAGTCGAAAATGGGGGTTAATCTACATGTGCTTTTGGGGATTTGTAACCGCCTTTGCTAGGGTAATCGCACATTTTTATGCCTTTGACTTATGGAATTCACTCAGCCAATGGTCTTACGAGTTCTTCATTCGAAGTCCGCATTTCCTTCTGCCAATAGCAATATTGCTTACGGAGCAACCTATCTTTTTAAAAAGTTTTAGGATGAGACAGCGATTTGGCTCACCAGCCTTTTAAAGTACCCCATATCAAGGGGTTTTATTACAAAATCGACCACACGTGGATACTTACTTACCGCAGCCTTATCGCGTTCAAAAAGTGAACTGGTAAGCAAAATTATTCTGGTTTCATTGGTATCTAGGCCATTCTCGTAATACTCCTCCAAAAAATCAAACCCATCTTTGACAGGCATATTGATATCTAGCAAAATCAGCTGGGGAATACTATTTCCTTTGGCACCTGAAAGGCCAGCTATTGCTTCATCTACAGAAGATTTAATATTTATCTCATCTGCGACGTCTGCTTCCAACAGTAGCTCTTTTAAAATAAAGTTGTTTACCTCATCATCATCAACTACCATTATAGATTTCAACCGACCCATGTAATACTTTTTGCTTGTTTAATTTAAGAGTTTAACGAATTAACCTTCGCCTGATCAAGTAGGCTTATTTTAAAGGTACTACCTTCTTCTGGTTTACTTTTAACCTCTATTTCCCCCCCCATTATTTCTACTTGGTTCTTTACAATATACAGCCCAAGCCCTTTGCCTTTGTATCCTGGATGTAACTGCTTAAACATTCCAAATAGCTTTTTCCCCTGTCTTTCAAGATCTATACCGATTCCATTATCCGTTATTTCTAAAACCGTATAATTCTTTTCTGAATAGGTCGCTATTTTAATTTCCAATGGCCTTTGCTCCGATCTATACTTAATGGCATTACTCAATAAATTAGATAGAATACTATGAATGTGCGCAGGGAAGTACTTTATTGTCTTAACCTTCAAATCCTTTTCTACTTTGAAATCTGAGGCAAAAGTCTCCTCCAATTCCATTAAAACAGAATCGATAGATTTTTCGAAATTAATTTGTTTAAACTTCTTTGGTACCCCTTCTTTATTGAGAGCGGCAATATTGAGAAGCTCTTCAAGCGTGTTATCTAATGAATTAATAGAGGAAACTATACGCTCACAAACCTCCTTATTTCTATCCTCAAGTGATTCTATCTTCAGCATCTTTGCCAAGTTGGCAAGATTTACCACTGGGGCTCTTAAATCGTGTGTAGCAACATATGCAATTTGCTCCAACTCATGATTCTTAAGACTTAAACGTTGCAGGCTTTCCTCGAGTTTAGAATTACTATTTGCTAACTGGGACTCAATCTTTTTTAAATCGGTAATGTTTACCAGACTACCAACTATTTTAGTAGCGTCTTTACCATTCCACTCAATTGCTTTTCCTTTAAAGAACACCCACATTGGTGACCCATCGGTCGTTAATTCACATATAACCTCTAATGGCTTTTTACCTTTAGATTTTACATGTTCTTGAAGCTTTGATTCTAGGATGGAGTAATTTTCCTCCCCAAGAATTTTCTTCCACTGGTCCTCAGTTGGGTCATTTTTATCATGACTCTTAATAACCTCACTAAAAGTATCCGAATAAATTTGGTAACCCGTTTTTGGTTCCCAAGTCCAGTAGCCTGCCGTTGTAGCCTCTAATACACTTTGCAATAAAATATCCTTGTCACGCAATTCCTTGGTTCTGGCATCTACCATAACCTCTAGGTTTTCGTTTAGCTCCTTGAGTTCTTTTTGAGCGGAGATTTGATCCGAAATATCAACGATACTCCATAGAATTAAATTTTGCTGTTCATGCTCTGCATGTTCGATGTTTACGCTAACCGGGATTCCCTTACTCCCATTGGATTTTATTTCTATCCTATCATTAATAGACAGATGATTACCTCCTGCCGCATCTTTAAAAAGTGTCTCAATCTTTTTCTTAGAAGATGTGGCAAATAAGTCAGTAATCTCCTTGTTTTTCAGATCGTCTATTTCAATACCGCACATTCGCGCCGTATTTTGATTTGCCCTTAAAATTTTACCTTTTGCGTTGGTCGTTACAATACCATTTGGTGAAAACTCAAAAAGTGTTCTAAATAACCCTTCAGAATACCTCAGGTCCTCCTGCATCGACTTCATTTGAGTTATTTCCACAAATGTTATGACGGTACCCTGTGTTCTGTAATTTCCATCCTGATATGGAAGCACTCGAGTTAGAAACCACTTATCATTATTAAGCCTAGTTTCCCTTTCAACAGTTTTACCCGTTTTAAGGACATACTCTACCTCCGATACAATATCTATCCCACTAACATTGGAGCTAAAGTTGGTGATGGGCCTGCCCACATCTGCAACCAAAAGGTTGAAATGCTCTTTAATTGCTGGGGTAAACCATCTTATTTTCAAATCTTTATCCAAGAATATGGTACCTATATCCGTACTTTTTAATAGGTTATCCATATCGGCATTCAATGCTGCCAATTCCTGAATTTTAGATTGATGCTCTGAGTTTACGGTATGTAACTCTTCATTTACTGATTGAAGCTCCTCATTTGTACTTTGAAGCTCTTCATTAGCTGCTAACAATTCTTCGTTTGTTGCTTGCAGTTCCTCGTTACTAGTTTCTACCTCTTCAACAGTAGCCTGAAGGTTTTCTTTAGTTTCCTTTAGCTCCCTTTGTAAATCTTCAACCCTACTTATTTCATCGGGGTCGGTAACATCCTTAACATTTTTAGAAAACTGACCGGAAGCTTTGTTTTCAAGGAAAACTACCAGAAAGTAAGTTTTGGTATCTAGCTTATCAATTTTAAATGGACGAACAATTACATCCACTATCTTAACCGAAGTATCCGTTACAATTCTTACTCCTCTATAGAATATTTTCTCTTTTTCCTGAGTCGCTCTTCTAACCGCAGTACTTATGGCTACGCTTAAATTATCCGTAACCATTTTAAGAAGGTTAACAGTAAATCCTCTGTCAGGAAGAGCAATGTATTTGTTTAAGTTTCCATTCGCGTGTAGAATGTCAAAATGCTCATCTACATACACGCTAACCGCCTCAATTTCATCCGCTAGGGTGTCACTTAAAACCTCCGAAAGGCGATTATCAATAATGCTCTTCCTACTCGGTACACTCGTGGTAGCACTTTTAATACCTCGTTGCCAAGAGATATCAGGTAGAGTGGAGTGATCTAAATTCAATGTTCTCGAGATCTCTGTGTTTTCAAAGATTTTCCATCGACGATCTAGTTCCTTAAATACACTTTTGTATTCCGCAATACTTTCACTTGGTCCAAGAAAAAGTATCCCCTTTAAGTTTAAACTGTAGTGGAAGGTTGCCAGTAATCGCTGCTGCAATGACGGTTGAAGATAAATAAGAAGGTTACGACATGATACCAAGTCCATTCGATTAAACGGTGGATCGGTAAGGACGTTGTGGTGAGAAAAGATGATCATTTTTCTGATCTCCTGACTAACCACGTATTGATCTCCCTTCTTTACAAAGTATTTTTTTAGCCTTTCCGTTCCTATATCGGGAACAAAACTCTCTGGAAAAACGCCCTTACTTGCTGTTTCAATAGAATCTCTATCTATATCAGTTGCGAAAATCTTAACCTCTAAATTTTTGTTGGCCTTGTCCATGGCCTCTTTGGTTAATATAGCCAATGAGTACGCTTCTTCCCCTGTACTACAAGCAACACTCCACATTTTTAGGGTTTGCTTAAAGTTTTTTTCCGAAACAAGCTTTTCTAGGTGTTTGGATAAGGACTCAAACGCATCTGCATCCCTAAAAAACTTAGTAACCCCTATTAAAAACTCCTTGTATAAAATTTGAGCCTCTTGTGGTGTTGCTTGAAGGAAGTCTAGATATTGTTTTAAGTCGTTGCATTTGTTTACGCTCATACGGCGAGAAATGCGTCGAACCAAAGTTGGTCTCTTATATTCTGAAAAATCGAGGTTGGTTACTTTTTTTAGATGGCTAAGTATTTCTTGCAGAGTATCTAGATTACTTTCATCTATCCGATGACCAATTTCCTTGTGATTTTCTACGTAATTGATCAGTTCCGATGGCATTTCGGATATGGGAAGAACATAATCAACAAGCCCAGTTGAAATTGCACTTCTGGGCATCCCGTCAAACTTGGAAGTTTCAGGGCTCTGTACCATTACCATTCCACCTACTTCCTTAATTGCTCGCACACCGTGGGTACCATCAGATCCAGTACCGGTAAGAACAATAGAAATTGCTTTTTCTCCCAATTCTTCTGCCATGGAGCGGAAGAAAATATCTATCGGTAAATTGAGATCGTGCCCCGTTTTCGATTTGTCCTCAAGCGTTAGTCTACCAGAACTTATACGCATGTTTTTCTTAGCTGGGATTAAATAAACGCTCCCAGGCAAAATCTCCATATTATTTTCCACCTCATAAATGGGCAATTGGGTGTTTTTAGCCAGCAATTCTGCCATAAGAGATTTGTAGTCAGGAGATAAATGCTGAATGATAACAAAACTCAAGTCACAGCTTGAGGGAACATTATCAAAAAAAGTTTTAAGCGCTTCCAGCCCGCCTGCAGAGGTTCCAATACCAACAACCTTAACCTCCTTCCCCATTAGCTTTGTATCTTCCTTTGGGGAGGTCTTTTTACCACGGTCATTAGATTCCTTCTTGGTAGTTGCTTTTTTGGCAGTCATCTTATTTTTGATGTTGTTGGTCTTACTGGTAAAATTAGGTAAATAATTGTGGGGCTCAGAATAATCCTAGGATTTTCATGAATGGAATTCACGAACAGCGCTTCTCATTCGTTTATAAAGAATCCATAATAAAATCCCAAATCCTGAGCTTATTAATATAATAAGTTCCAATTTATACTTTCTCCATAGTTTCTTCCAGCCACTTGATATGATATGCATCTCTTCCTTTGCTGATATCGGAAAATCCCATTTCATCTGGGCAGTAAATATCCCTATTGTCCCTTTTCTTTGTGGGTTTTCGTAAAAAGCGCGAATCAATTTGTTAGCATTTAATTGATGAATGATTTCATAATTAACCCAAACAAAAACCCTTTCATCAGATGTAAAAACTATGGCATTAGGAAGCGAGCTAAGAATTAAACTATCCCCTCCGACTTTTAATATCGAGTCCTTTAAAATTAAAGTATCCCGGTCTCCATCCGTATTAAACTGTTGAAAAATGGAATCCTGAAACCCTGAAATCAAGAGATCGTTGTTACTTTCCAATAATTTATCATCCCCGAAGGTGTGGTCGTAAATATTAATATTTGGAAAATAGCACCCAGATGTAAAATGAAAGGAATTTTCTTGCCTAAGGATTTCCGCAGCCATATTTAGGCCTGATGTTCCAAGGTTTTGGTCTAAAAAAATATCATTAACCCCCATCTGGGAAAGTTGAAATTGAGAAAGCGTACGATGTTTTTTAAAGGAAGGGCTTACCAAGTCTATTTTTGCATGGGCAGTGTCCAATTCAATTAAAAATTCTGGAAGGTAACGACAGGTGTCTAGCTTTTTGGGAACATAAAACCTAACATCAAAATCTCCAACCTTTTCCTCCTTAAATCGAATTACATTATCTATTTCAAAACGATCTCCCTCAACAATTCCTGTGGCAATTGCCTCACCCTGAAATAAAATTTGATATTTCAATTCCAGCTCAGGCTGCTTTTTTACCTTCCCAGAGATCTGGACTCTAAACTCGTTGGAGTTAAGCGACCACATCTTAGAATTAATTCGACCTCCAATCCACAATTCATTAAACCCATTATAGAGGGGGTTTAAACTGAAAAATTCGGCTAGATTTTCACTGTTTTTGGTGCTAATGGGATTAATTAATTCCTGAAGCTGTGCTATTTTACCCTTTTGCTTATTTAATTCCGTTGAAGCTGTATCGAGTAAAAACGCCTTAGCAACAAAATTGGGTCCTAAATCTTCAACACCGGCAACAATCAGAACATCTGCCCCTTCTGGTGATTTTACAATTTCGAAAACGCCTTCTCCAGATAGGGGAATTTCCGACTTCATTTTCCTTAAAAGGGTTAGAGGAATATTCGCGGACTCTGAAAGCAATAAATACTTGCTGAAATTGGTGTAGCCCCCTGAAAATCCCAATATAGGTTTAACCTGACTGCTTTTTAGGTAAGATCCTAAAGCCAATTTAATAGCGGCCTCCCCTAAGTTATTTATGGAATGGTCCTCAATAAATATAGCATCGGCATCGGTAATAAGTTTCGATGCTGTGGTATCCCTAAACTCGTTCGATTGAAATCCGCAATTAATCTGAATAGACTTTAAATCCATCCATAATCCACGCATTTCTCTATCTATACAATATTGTCCTGTTCTGCTCAGATTAATCTCTAAAATCCAGTCGTTTTGAAATTGGCTTTCACTAAATGGTAGCTCCACGTTTCCCAAACTATCCATTTCAGCAAGAGCAACGGTGCCAACCACCCTACTTGACTGTAAGAGGGAAATGCTGCTTAGATTCTTATTTACAAATCCGGAGAGCCCAAGGTTTATTACGAGATTACCTGTTAGGGTCTGATCCGTTTTGAAATCCGTTTGGATTGCAAAGTATGACCTCCAGCCGTAAAGTCTTTTATTAACCTGTTGACTGTAAGACGTTGTTTTTTGTCCAATAAGGTTTAAAAAACAAGTTGAAAAGAGGAGGAGAATTAGTAGGTGTAGGGGAAGTTTTTTCATCAGTTTTTAATCCGTTGACCAGCAGCAGGGGCTCCATCCACTATGCCTGGAGGTAACGTTACCGCGTCAAAAACCAGACTAAAGTGTAGTCCAAGCTCAATTGAAGATTCGTAATCTACCCTTCCTCCCATTTTTTCAGCTAAAAATTTAGCAACAGAAAGTCCAATCCCCTTCGTAGTATCCTCCAATTTATCTTCAATCTTATCGGGTAAGAAATTAAACATGCGCTTTAGGGTGTCCTTTTCTATACCCCTAGACTTATCCATAATCTCCACATAAATTTTTCCAAACCTAACCGAGGAACTAATTATTACTTGATTATTGTTTTGAGAAAACTTTATAGCGTAATTAATTAGATTCCTGAGGATTACTTTTAAATAAGTCCTATCGACATGTAAATGAAGATCCTTATTTGTTTGAATAAGATTTAAGCTAATGTTTTTATGACTGGCCTTAAGTCTTAGGTCTTCTATTAAGTTTTCCAGCAGAGGTTTTAGCTCTATGTAATCGCTATTTAATTTAATTTCAGGTAAATCCTTCGATTTCACTGGTGACATTAGGTTGTCCGTAAACACCTTTAACTCCGAAGCAATTTCATTTAGCTTTTTGTTGTAGGTAATTAGGGACTCCTCGTGCATTTTGTTGAATTTTATTTCAAACAACTTGCTTAAGTTTTGAAGCGAAGCAATACGGTTATTAATATCGTGGACAGCCACACGTAGTACTCTATTTTCCTTGTGTTCAGCTTCCTTAATTTCTTCTTTAATTCGTTTTAATTCCTCTTCTAAGTTCTCAATTTCTTTAGCCTGCTGATCTATCTGATTAATTTGATTTTCTAGAATTAATAGGCGCTCACGATTAACAAATGGAACTAAAATGGCGGCAATCACAGGAATCACCCAAAACCAGATTCCATTTTGATAAAAATGAATTTGAATAAACTCAGCACTTCCTTCAGCAAAAAATACCAAAGCAAAGCCCACGGCAACAACCCCTGCTAGGTTGATCAATTTTCCCCAAACCCAAAAGACAGATAAAAAAACACTGAGGAAGACCAGTTGAGCAAGAATCATGCTTTGCTCGTTTACATTGACTTGAAACGCTTGGTAAGCCAATATTCCAGAAATAAATAAGTATAAGACCGGAGAGCTAAGCCCTAATAGTTTGTAGTTAGATTTCACCAGCAGCCAACCTGCAATTACGGCAAAAACGGCAGCTACCTTGAATAACATAAACCGAAAGCCATCATCTTGAATTAGGCTGATATCAACTAATGCTGAAATAATAAGCACTGGAATAAGCCAAAACAGGCTACTCTTAAACCAATCTAACCCACTTTTTTTCCAGAACACCTTACTATTTTCCAACTTGTTTCTTTTGAGAATTGAATGATGTGCGGAAAAGTAATAAAATCAATTCCGACAATACATCAAAGCTAATAGGACTCACAAATAAATCAACCTGATTTTCATCAATCCCAAGGTTAAGCATTAATATCCTTCTTTTTCGACGAATAGGAGATTAATTTGGTAAATTCACGAAAACTATACTTCAATACCCATTAAAATATTTTAGTTAAGTCCATTCGTTCACTTTTTTAATTTGTCCTAACGGAAAGATTGCTTTATTGTAACTTATTCTTATGATTATCGTTTCCTAACTTGAAAATACCTAGCCAAATGGAACTAGGAGGAGATTAAAACTAAAATTTAAGTCAAAGTATAAAGACTTTTCAATTTAGGCTATTAAGAGAAGGCTTAAACTATTTACATTTGAACCTTGTAGGGGATCTTTTAGTAAAACTCCCCAGAGCGCATTAATAAATTATGTACCAAAAAATCCCTCAAGTATTCATAATCGATGATGACGATGAATCGAACTTTATCCACAAAATCATAATTGAGGAATCAAATCTTGTGGGTACAACTCGCGTATTCGAAAGCGGTCCAGATGCATTAGAAGCATTGCACAATTTGGACTTCGATGATTCTTCTCCCTTAGTTGTTTTTTTGGACATAAATATGCCATTTATGGATGGCTGGGAATTTTTACAAAAGCTAACCAATTTTTCCTCTTCCATAACGGAAAAGCTTCACATTGAAATGCTCTCTTCCTCAATATTTCACAACGACCGGGAAAAAGCTGCATCGAACAATTTAATTAAGGGGTACATTGTAAAGCCTTTATCAGAAGAAAACCTTAAACAGGTTTTAAAAAAATTAAATAAGAAGCACCAAACGATAAAGTAATTACTCTTCCTCATATCTTCGGGATGTAACTTTGATGATATGCAGGTAGAATTACGAAAATTAAACTCGGAAGATTATTTAGGGCTGAAGGAATCAATGATTTCATCCTACCCCAATTGGGAGGATAGTCATTGGAAGGAGCATCACATCAATGCCTTATTAGAGCAATTTCCAGCCGGACAATTTTGTGTAACCGTAGACGGCAAATTTGCAGCATGTGCCCTCTCCATAATAATAAACCTCGACAATTTTGGCGAGAGCCATACCTACAAGGAAATTACTGGTGACTTTAAATTCACCACACACGATCCATTTGGAAACGTGCTATATGGTATAGACATTTTTGTTCATCCAGATTTTAGGGGACTTAGACTCGGAAGACGCTTATACGATGCTAGAAAAGAACTTTGCGAGGAGCTCAATTTAAAAGCAATAGTCTTTGGAGGAAGAATTCCCAATTATCACAAGTATCAGAAGGATTTAACCCCAAGAGAGTACATAGAAAAAGTTAGACATAAGGAAATTCACGATCCTGTCCTAAACTTTCAGCTGAGCAATGATTTTCATGCTAAGAAAATCTTAAAGCACTACCTACCTGGAGATAAGGAATCAAAGGAATATGCTGTTCTTTTACAATGGGATAATATATACTACGAAGAGCCTTCTCCGGAACCCATTAAAAAAGCTAAACCCATAGTACGGCTGGGCCTAGTGCAGTGGCAAATGCGTCCCTATGCAAGTGTAGATGAACTTCTGGATCAGGTAGAATATTTTGTTGATGCAGTTTCGGGGTACCGCTGTGATTTCGTTCTCTTCCCGGAGTTTTTTAATGCTCCTCTTATGGCACAATTCAATCACTTATCCGAATCAGATGCCATTAGAAAGCTCGCAGAGTTTACCGACTCCATAAGCAAGAAATTTGCTGAATTAGCAATTGGGTACAACATAAATATTGTTGGAGGAAGTATGCCTGTTGTAAAAGAAGATCAAAGACTTTACAACGTGGGATACTTGTACCATAGAAGTGGTAAAATTGATGAATACATAAAAATTCACCCTACGCCTGATGAGGTAAAAGTTTGGGGAATGGCAGGAGGAGATATGCTTCGAACTTTTGACACCGATTGCGGTAAAATTGGCGTACTCATTTGCTACGATGTAGAGTTTCCGGAACTTTCTAGAATATTGGCTGACGACGAAATGCATATATTATTTGTGCCCTTCTTAACGGATACTCAAAATGGATACGGTCGCGTACGATATTGTGCTCAAGCAAGAGCCATAGAAAATGAGGTATATGTTGCCCTAGCTGGTTCTGTTGGGAACTTACCCAAGGTTCACAACATGGATATACAGTATGCCCAATCTGTGGTATTTACCCCGTGCGACTTTTCCTTTCCGACCAACGGAATAAAAACTGAAGCCACACCTAATACCGAAATGATATTAATTGCAGATTGCGACACCAGTCTTTTGAAAGAGCTGCATGAAAATGGCGCGGTAACCAACCTTAAAGACAGAAGGAAGGATTTGTACAACCTAGAACGAGTAAATCTTAAAAAGTAATGAGCAACGGAAGAGTAATTGGCGTAGGAGGAGTATTTTTTGTTTCCGAAGATCCAAAAGCCTTATACCAATGGTACGAGGAAAATTTAGGGCTAGTAAATAATGGCTATGGTTTTCTTTTTGAGAGATCCGACAAAGCTTCGGACCGCGGATACCTTCAATTTTCGGCTTTCAGCAACAACGACTATATAAAGCCCAGCCCCAAAAATTTTATGATTAATTTTAGGGTGGACAACTTGGATGTGCTCCTGGAAAAACTTGCCACAAAAGGTATTCACCCATGTAAGGAGCCCGAAAGCTTTGAATATGGTAAGTTTGCGCATATCCTGGACCCAGAAAACAACAAAATTGAACTCTGGGAGCCGGTAGACGAGGTAATGAAAACCTACGACGACGGCAAAAACGTAAACCGCCCCTAATGGATGTTGCATGTGCCATAATTACCTCTGGAAATAAAATTCTTGCTGCTCAAAGAGCCAAAGAAAGATCTATGGGAGGCTTTTGGGAGTTTCCTGGTGGAAAAATTGAAACTGGAGAAAACGCTTTTGAAGCGATTATCAGAGAAATTAAAGAAGAGCTCGACCTGATTGTGGTTCCCTCTGGAAGGTTTAATCCCACCCGAGTATTTGATCCTATAAACCACATAGTGCTAGAACCTGTATGCTGCAAAATAATTTCAGGTAACCTAACACTCAAGGAACACGAGGAGGTTCAGTGGCTAGAAGCGCAGGATTTAAAGTTGAAACGCTGGACCCCGGCAGATGCCATTTTACTTCCAGCAATAATTCAATACTTGGAGCCAACCCCAAATTTCCGAACGGCAAAGAGAGGCTAACATGTGGGAGAATATTAAATCACATCGCCTAGCATATTTTCTTATCCTGCTAAGTCTTTTGATTTCAATTTTCCTAGCGCTTACAGTAGAACTTGGCAACGATGAGGTATACTACGTTCTCTACATAAAATACCCAGCCCTTTCCTACTTTGATCACCCTGGAGTTTTAGGATGGTTAGGATGGATATTTACTTTAGGCGGAACCATTATTACTGATTTCACGGTTAGATTAGGACCAATTATATTCTCTGTTCTAAATCAAATAATCATTTATCGTTGGTTACTGAGAAGAAATGGGACAAGCAGTGCAGTAAATGGCTTGTTGATTTTCAATGCTTCGCTGTACCTATTTCTAATTGCGGGCGTTTTTTTATTACCCGATAGCTTTCAACTAAGCTTTTGGTTACTCTCTCTTTTATTTTGGGAAAAAGCCGAAAATACTGGCAGCACAACACCAACTGTTCTTGGAGGGGTTCTCGGAGCCCTTGCCCTAGCTACTAAATACCACGCGGTTTGCCTACCAGCTGGGCTGTTGTTGTACTACCTCGTTCACAACCGAAAGAGAATTATCAGCACCCAGTTTATATTATACTGTTTCCTTTTTTCTTTAGGCTTAATCCCTACCATTCTATGGAATTCAATGAACGACTGGGCTAGCTTTTCTTTTCACGGAGACCGAGTGGGATTTTTAGAAAATGGAATAAACCTCAATAGCCTGGGTGCTTTTTTTGCGGGTCAGCTTCTTTATTATAACCCAATCATAATATTGGTTTTGTTTCTTACGCTATTTAACCGTGGTAATAAAACAAAAGCTGCCTGGCTTTTATATTCAGGATTAGCTCTTTTTCTCATCAGTACAGTACTCGCCCTATCCAAAACAACACTTCCCCACTGGACTGGTCCTGCCTTTATTGGAATTACCGTTTGGTTGGCCCTTAACATGCGTGAAAAGAAAAGGAAACTTTTATTCGCTGGACTGATATTTAATGCTGCCATACTACTTGGCGGATGGTATATAACCAATTACGGATCGAATTTAGGCTCCAAAAAAGGAGATAAACTAGGTAAAAACGACCCAACCCAAGACCTATTTGGCTGGAGACAACTAGGCGCTAACTACCAGCTATGGCTTGCTGAAAACCCAGAATTCTCTAAAACCTCTCTCCTCAGTTTAAATTGGTTTCCAGCAGGGCATATAGAACACTATGTGCGGCCAAAAAATCAACCATTAATTTGTGTTGGACCGAGAAAAAACACACATGAATTTGTTCGATTAAACCAAAGGTTTAATTCACCTGAAAATTCAAATCAATACTTGTTCTTTCATCAAAGCAATGGTTTTCACGATAGATTAGAAAAACTTCCAAATAGATACGTTCCAGTGAAAAAACTTATTCGTTTTCCAATTTACCGTTCGGGTAAAAAAATTAGATATCACGATTTGTATCTCATCGAATACCAAGAAGATATTTTATCCTCCTATTAATACCTCTTATCGGTTATCCTAAAATTTCATAGAAAGCCCATGTAAATTGGTTTCACCAAAAACCAATCATATGAAGGCTTTTTTAATGTTGTTTGCTCTGATATTTAATGTTGGTGTAACCCAGATGGTAGGATTAGACTTTGATTTTTGGAATGATCCGCACCAGCTTTTTTACTTCATAACGGGTCTAATAACATTTGCCTCCATTCTTAGGAGTTTGCATTGGTTTTTTTCGGGTGGATTAACTCGCCTTATATGCGCAATTAGAACCAATAGTATTGACAATATAATCTCGAATTGAAGGTAAACCCTCAACAATTACCTAAAACAAAAAAACCCGCGAATTATCGCGGGTTTTTTCTTGAGGTTTCGGGCGGATTCGAACCGCCGTACAAGGTTTTGCAGACCTCTGCCTAGCCACTCGGCCACGAAACCATTGTTTCGAGTGCGAAGATAATGAATTATAATAATTAATCGCTCTCTAAAACTAAGCTAATACTTTCAACATTAGCATTTATTGGCGGTGCATGCTTAGTTAGTTCAACTCGTAGCCACTCAATTCCTTGAATTTCAGATTTTAACTTGTTTACGATTCGAACAATTACGGTTTCAACCAAATTATTACGTTGCTTAACTTCTCGCTTTATAATTTCGGAGACCTGTCCATAATCCACCGCATGCTGCAAGTCGTCTGATAATGCCGCCTTTGCTAAATTATACCTTATGGTAGCATTAACTGTAAAGCGAGTACCAATAATGGATTCCTCCTCCATACAGCCATGAAAACCAAATACTTCTAGGTTATTGATCTTTATTTCGCCAACCATTTAGTTGCTCAATTTTGTAATTCCTTCCTCAATTCTTTTTAGAACCGGATCTTTTCCAAGCAACTCAGAAATTTGAAACATAGATGGCCCCATTCCCATTCCGGTAACCAATACTCTAAAGTTCGGTAAGACAGCACCCATTCCTACGTTTTGGTCTTCAAGAAACTTCTTAAAAGCAGTTTCTATATTTTCAGCGGAAAAATCTTCCACGCCGCGCAATACTTCCGCTAATTTCCCCATTAATTCAGGAGTGTTTTCTTTCCACTTTTTCTTAATGGTTTTCGCATCGTACTCTTGAGGCTCAGTCAATAGGTATTTTCCTTCAAGCAAATCAGTTGGAAACTGTGCTCTCTCCTTCATTAAAGACACATAACCTTTTAAAAACTCATAGGAAGGAATATCCAAGTTTTCTTTCTCTAGAATTGGCTTTAAAGCAGTGACTAAATTGTCATCCGACTGCTTTCTTAACCATTGCTGATTAAACCACTTTGTTTTCTCGGGGTCAAATTTTGAACCACTCTTCCCTACTCTTTCAATTGAGAATGCGTCTACCAGTTCTGCCAAACTGAAAATTTCTTGTTCGGTACCAGGGTTCCAACCTAAAAACGCAAGCATATTTACAAAAGCTTCGGGGTAATATCCCTTTTCTCTATATCCGCTAGACTTTTCTCCACTAATTGGGTCTATCCAATCTATTGGGAAAACCGGAAATCCTAAACGATCTCCATCTCTTTTACTAAGCTTACCGTTTCCATCGGGCTTTAAAATAAGTGGAAGGTGGGCCATTTTTGGTGCTTCCCATTCCAAAAACTTATACAACAAAATATGCGTTGGAGCAGATGGCAACCACTCTTCCCCTCTAATTACATGGGTAATTTTCATTAGGTGGTCGTCTACAATATTTGCCAAGTGATAGGTAGGCATTCCATCGCTTTTAAAAAGCACCTTGTCGTCTAGGTTAGAGCTATGCACAACTACCCAGCCTCTTATTTCGTCAAAAAATCGAATCTCTTCGTTGCGCGGAACTTTAAGGCGAATTACATAAGGATCGCCATTTTCTAATCTCTTCTCAACTTCCTCAGCCGATAGTGAGACTGAGTTTTTCATAGATCCTCTTGTAACGGCGTTGTATTGAGGTGCTGCAACCTTTGCCTTTTTTAAGCGCTCACGCATTTCCTCCAGCTCTTCAGCTGTATCAAATGCATAGTAAGCATTCCCAGAGTCTACAAGTTGCTGTGCGTATTGGTAATAAAGATCTTTTCTTTCACTTTGGCGGTAAGGTCCAAAGCTACCTCCAAACCCTTGCCCCTCGTCTGGAGCAATTCCAGACCATTTTAGTGCTTCTACTATATAGTCTTCAGCACCAGGCACATAACGGGTTTGATCCGTGTCTTCTATGCGTAGAATAAAATCACCCCCATGCTTTTTGGCGAATAAATAATTATACAATGCGGTTCTTACGCCACCCATATGTAAAGGTCCGGTTGGGCTTGGTGCAAATCTTACCCTAACTTTGTCTGCCATCTGTGGAAAATTTCTGCGAAGATACGCTTAATTAAAAGCTATAAAAGACCATGCCTGCTAAAGCTCCTCGTAATTTTATTTCAGACAATTGGGAGGGTTACCAATTAATAGACTTTGGTAAGGGAAAGAGGCTGGAGCAATTGGGGGATATAACAATAATTCGACCGGATATAAATGCTCATGGAAACCCACATTTATCCAGTATAAAATGGGATCAATTAGCAGATGCAGAATTCGTAGAGACTAAATCCGGTAAAGGAAAATGGAATTATAAAAACGATAAAAGGCTTCCACTAAAAGTTCAATTTTTTAATTCCTTGGTGGCCAATATTAAAACCGGACCCTATAAACATTTTGGTCTTTTTCCAGAACAAAGAAGTAATTGGCATTTTGTCGAGGAGTGGATTAAGAAAAACAAAAGCCAAAACCAACAAGTAAAAGTTTTAAATCTATTTGCCTACACAGGGGCCAGTAGCATGGTAGCAAAATATAATGGGTCGGATGTTATCCATGTAGATTCATCCAAATCTGTAATAAACTGGGCGAATGAAAACCAAAGTATCAATGGGTTATCAGGAATAAGATGGTGCTTTGAAGATGCTCTTAAGTTTATTGAAAAAGAAGCCAAACGAGGACGAAAATACGAAGGGGTTATAATGGACCCTCCAGCTTTTGGAATTTCTGGCAAGGGAAAAAGGTGGAAAATAGAAGATCAAATTGGGGATTTAATTGAAAATGCTGTTAAAATACTCAATCCCAAGAGGCATTTTTTCGTTCTTAACACCTACTCTCCAAGGGTAAATGTGGGGGATATTAAAAATCAAGTTGTTGAATTGCGGGGTAAGAACAATGTTGAAGTGGGGAAACTCTGCTTAATTTCGCAATCTAAATCGCTGTTACCCACGGGAGATTTAATCCGCTTTACGCAATAACCTATGGATGCATACAAGGCTTTAATAAACGACCTAAACAGGTACATTAGAAAACACAACACCAACAAACTAATAAAGGGGTTGGTGTATTCTATAGGCCTTTCCGTTATCCTTTTTCTTTTGGTTCTTACGTTGGAATATTTCGGCGCATTTTCCTCGAAAGCTAGAATGGTACTTTTTTTCAGCTTCCTGGCCATATTACTTCTTATTCAGGTTAAATACCTCATTATACCACTTGCCTACCTATTAAACATCAAAAAGGGACTGAATCACAAGGAAGCGGCAAAGATTATTGGAGAGCATTTCCCAAGTGTAAACGACAAGCTTGTAAATGTTCTGGAACTTGAAGAATTAAGCCAGAAGGAAAGCATAGAGATTAGGCACTTAATTCAAGCGGGGATTTCTCAAAAAGCCGAGGAAATTAAACCTATACCCTTTTTATCCTCCATAAATTTCAGCGAAAATTTAAAGTACGCGAAATATGCCTTAATCCCCCTTGCGATAATGCTAGGTATTTGGCTTATTAAACCACAGTTTGTAAAAGATCCAGCTAAGCGACTAATCTCGTACAATCAAGAATTTGAGCCTACAGCACCCTTCCAATTATCTTTTGATAAAAGCATTAATATTTTGGAGGGCGAAGATTTAGAATTTACCATAAATGTTATAGAAGGTGGTATAAAACCCTCGGATATCAGTATCAACTTTGTAGGGTATAAAGAGGTAGTGCCCTCTTCGGGAGCATGGTCATACAAAAAAACATTTTCTAACCTTAGAAAGGACTTTAGTTTTAGCGTAGAAGCAGATGGTTTTAACTTCGGAGAAGTTGAGGTTAAAGTACTTCCGCAACCCAACATAACAGGATTCATTATGGAGTTGACTTACCCAGCATACACGGGTAAAAAATCGGAAATAATAGATGGGTCGGGAGATGCGATTGTTCCACAAGGAACAAGAGTAAATTGGAGAATTAAAACCAACCATACAGACTCCTTAAGTTTAATAGGAGTGCCTAAACCAACCATTATCGCTAATGATCAACTATTCGAGTTGACCTGGTTGGCTAACCAAACTATTAATTATGGGATTTCCAGGCAAAATGAGCATGTTTCTGTTATTGATTCGAATCTTTACACCATTCAAATTATTAAAGATGCCCACCCAAAAATAGAGGCAGATCTAAGAGCCAATGGTATTACGCAAGATCAATATTTCTTAGTAGGGGAAATAGCAGATGATTATGGGTTTAAGGACCTGAAGTTATTCTATAGGAAAAAAGACCAAAATATCTGGAATATTAAACCTATACAAATCGAAAAACATTTAAGCAACCAAACATTTTACATATCAATTTCTGATGAGGATCTAGGGTTAACACTTGGAGATAGTATTACCTATTATTTCGAGGTAAGAGACAACGATGCTCCGAATGGATTTAAAGCAACAAAAACAGAGATTGAGGGGCTTAGAATTAAAACTGAAAAGGAATTATTAGAAGATAGAAATAAAGGATTAGAAAACAGCACTAACCAACTTGAAGAACTGCTTAAGCTGAACCAGGAAATATCATCTGAAATCGAAAAGCTTAATAAAGAACTGCTCAGTAAAAAACAAACGGACTTAAACGACAGAAAGCAGTTAGAGCAATTAATTAAGAAAAAGCAGGAGTTAAATAAAAAGCTAGAACAACTTAGTCAGCAAAACAAACAAACTGAAAAGTTGCAAGAAAAACTCAACGGTGAGAACGAAAACATTACGGAGCAACAGAAACAATTGAATGAACTAATGGAAAACTCCATGGACCCCGAAATGGAAAAGGTCATGGATGAAATTCAACAGTTGATGCAAAACATGGATCAAGATCAACTGCTTGAAAAACTCAAAGAGCTAAATCAACTAAGCGAAAACCAGAAGCAAGAATTGGATAGGAGCTTGGAGCTTATGAAAAAATTTGCTCACGACCTTAAGTTAAAACAATTAGCCTCCGAATTGGATAAACTAGCTAAGCAACAGGAAAATCTGGCCAAAGAGGACAATGCAAATAAAGAGTTAAATGAGCAAAAGGAAATCAATAAGACCTTTGACGAGTTGAAGAAAGATCTTAATGATTTAAACAAGGAAGCCAAGGATCTAAATAAGCAAATGGACTTATCCAAGGAAGAGAAAAAGGCCAATGAAATTAGGGAAGATCTAAACAAGATAGAACAAGATTTAAAAGAACAAGGTTCTTCACCAGAAAACAAAAACTCAAAACAGAAAAAAAACACCAACCAGAAGCAGCAGAAAGCAAAAGAAGAAATGGAACAGCTTTCTCAGCAAATAGAATCAAGTATGGCATCTTCTGAAGCACAGCAGCAGCAGGAGAACATAGAAGATCTAAAACAAATTCTAGAGAACCTAGTGGATTTAAGTGAAGACCAGGAAGAAATTTATTCTGGCTTTGCCTCTCTTTCGACCTCCGACCCTATTTATGGCAAGCTAACAGTAGAACAAGCTAACAGTATAGAAAATTTTAAAATTATTGAGGACAGTTTAAATGCCCTGGCTAAACGAGTAATTCAAATAGAAGCCGTTGTAAGAAAAGAGATAAACACCATTAACCGTGAAATGGCAAATAGCATTTCAGAACTTGGGGAGCGTGTTACCTCAAGAGCTCGAATGCACCAGAGATATTCACTTACCGCAATAAACAACTTGGCCCTTTTACTAAGTGAGGTATTAGAACAGCTAGAAAAGCAACAAGCACAAGCCAATCCTGGAATGGCAAACTGCAATAAACCAAGTCAGGGAAATTCCAGCAAGCCATCCTTACAAAAAATGAGGAAGGCCCAAGAGCAATTTGCAAAGCAAATGGAGCAAATGATGAAAAAGGGCCAAGGCGAGCAAAAGGGAGAAAAGGAGGGTCAGGGCAAAAACCAAGGCGGCAATAACAGCAAAGAGCTTATCGAGATGGCGGCAAAACAAGCTCAGCTAAGAAAGCAATTAAGAGAATTAGCAAAGGAATTAAATAAGGACGGATCAGGTTCGGGAAATAAATTAAATGAACTTGCAAAGGAGCTAGAAGAGGTTGAAAAAGACTTGTATTACAATCAAGTTAATCCTGAGACCCTTTTAAGACAACGAGAAATAATCACCAAGCTTTTAGAAGAAGAAAAAGCAGAACGCACTCAGGAATTAGACAACAAACGTGAGGGGCAAAAAGCTGAGGAGTACTTAAAAGAAAATCCAGAATATCAGAAGTATTTAGAGCAACGTAAATTAAATGTTGAGCAATTACAAAGCTTACCATTAGAGTTACGTGAATACTATTTAGAAAAAAGCCGAAGCTACCTAAACAAAACACCATGATTAGCTTTTACAACAACGACACCAGCATAAGAATTCGTGATAAGCGAAGAATTCAGCAATGGGTAAACCACGTAGTTGAAAAGGCGGGGTTTGAAGTGGGGGATTTAAATATTATTTCCTGCAGCGATAAGTCCATTGAAGAAATAAATATTCAGTTCCTAAACCACCACTACCCTACAGACATAATTACGTTTGACAGTGTTATTGACCAAACCCTTCATGGTGAGTTATACATAGGATTAGAAACCATAAAGGAAAACGCAAAAAGATACAACCAACCATTTCAGACAGAAATAAAAAGAGTCATTATCCACGGCGTACTACACCTTATGGGATATAAAGACAAGACAACAAAAGAAAAAGAAGAAATGCGAAGGCAAGAAGACGCCGCCTTACAAATGTTCCACGTGAAACAGAAATGAAAAGAAAATACGACATAGTAGTAGTTGGGGCCGGACACGCCGGCAATGAAGCCGCAGCAGCCGCCGCCCGATTAGGGTGTTCCACCCTGCTAGTTACCATGAACATGAACACCATAGGTCAAATGTCATGTAACCCCGCAATGGGAGGTGTTGCAAAAGGTCAAATAGTTCGTGAAATAGACGCATTAGGCGGCCTCAGTGGTATTGTCACCGATAGATCCGCTATCCAATACCGAATGCTAAACCGCAGCAAGGGCCCAGCAATGTGGAGCCCACGTTCACAGAACGACAGGTTTATTTTCGCCACTGAATGGAGATACGAGTTAGAAAAAATCCAGGGACTAGATTTTTATCAGGCCATGGTTACCGGAATAAATAAAACCACCAACTCTTTTGTTATCGAAACAAACAGGGATCAAATAGAAGCGAGAAGTATCATTCTAACCAGCGGAACATTCCTAAATGCTGTAATGCATACAGGAAAATCCAAAGAGAAAGGTGGAAGAATGGGCGAAGATGCAGCCGTTGGTTTAAGCGAATCTTTACAGTCACACGGATTTGAAACGGGTAGACTAAAGACAGGAACACCACCAAGAATAGATGGAAGAAGCATAGATTACACGGTACTAGAAGCCCAATATGGCGACTCAGAAGAATTTACCTTTTCCTTTAAAGGACGAGACCAAGAAAAACTTAAACAAGTTCCCTGCTATATTACGTACACCAATCCATTGGTTCACGAAATATTAGAAGAAGGATTTGCTGACTCCCCGATGTTCTCAGGAGAAATAGAAGGAAGCGGACCAAGATATTGTCCATCAATAGAAGACAAAATAACCCGATTTAAAGAGCGAACTAGACACCAAATCTTTGTTGAGCCAGAAGGTTTGAAAACTTGGGAAACCTATTTAAATGGCTTCTCCACCAGCCTTCCAGAACATATCCAATACAAAGCACTAAAGGAAATACCCGGGATGGAGAATGCTAAAATCTTAAAACCAGGCTATGCCGTGGAATACGATTTTTTCCAGCCTACTCAACTATACAACACACTTGAAACAAAAGCCGTACCGAATCTATATTTTGCCGGACAGATCAATGGTACTACAGGATACGAAGAAGCAGCATGCCAAGGATTAATGGCTGGCATTAATGCCGCACTTAAATTACAAGATAAAGACCCATTTATATTAAAACGAAACCAAGCCTATATCGGAGTCTTAATAGACGATCTAGTAACCAAGGGAACTAAGGAGCCTTATAGAATGTTCACCTCACGAAGTGAATACAGACTATTGTTAAGACAAGATAACGCGGACGAAAGACTTACCCCAATTGGTTATGATTTAGGTTTAATAGAAGAAACCCACTTCCGACTGTTTGAAAAAAAATACAATAACATAAGCACATTAGAAAAAAGCCTAGAAAAAACTTCTTTAAACCCAGAAGACATAAATCCTATCCTTAAGAAAAAGAACACCGCTGTACTTACCCAAAAAGTAAAAGCCGAAAAGGTAATAACACGACCAGAAATAACAATTGACGATATTATAAATGGAAGTGAAGAAATAAACAACCTTATTAATGCAAACGAAATTGATTCCATCCAAAAGGAAGCAACAGAAATAAGAATCAAGTACAAAGGTTATTTAGAGAGAGAGCGTATTATTGCCGACAAGTTAAACCGGCTAGAATACATCAATATACCCAAGTCCACTGACTACAAGAAACTAGGTAATTTAAGCACAGAGGCACGCGAGAAACTAACCCAAATAAAACCAGAAACTATAGCCCAAGCAAGCAGAATAAGTGGCGTTAGTCCTTCGGACATCAACGTACTACTAGTGCATCTTGGCAGATAGTTCCACGTGAAACATGAAATGTACAATTTGTGATTTTCAGAATGTAACAGAAACCAAAAAGGTTGTAGATCATTCTATTAGCAAAAAAGAATTTACGGTGGCACATTGTCCATCATGCAATAATTGGTTTACCGGCAACCCCCCAGGCGAAACAGAGATAGGGCCATATTACGAAAGTGAAGATTACATTTCTCACAGCGACACGAAAAAAGGCTTAATACATAGCCTATACCACAAGGTCCGAAGGTATAATCTGAAGCTTAAATTATCTTTGATTCAGTCTCATACGTCTGGCAAAAATATTCTTGACTATGGAGCAGGCACAGGAGAATTCCTTGCATACTGTAAAGAAAATAATTATATAGTTACAGGTATAGAACCATCCGATGTAGCAAAGACTCACGCCAGTGCTAAAGGCGTTAACTGCCTCTCCCCTTCTGAACTGCAAAATTTACCACCCAAGGAATACAACGTAATAACCCTTTGGCACGTGCTAGAACACGTCCATCAATTAAACACAACACTAAACCATTTCCATTCGAAACTAAAGGACGACGGTATATTAATAATTGCAGTACCAAATATCAATAGCTATGATGCATCCTACTATAAGGAATATTGGGCGGCACTAGATGTGCCAAGGCATCTATACCATTTCACAAAAAAAGGGATGTCACAATTACTTAAAAAGCATCAGTTCGAATTAATACAAACCAAAGGAATGATTTTCGATTCCTTTTATGTTTCCCTACTTTCGGAAAAGTATAAAAACACTTTACCAACACCATTGCAATTAGTTAGAGCTTTTATGATAGGACTAATTTCCAATGTAAAGGGTAAAACCAATCATTCTTCAATAATTTATATCGCCAAAAAAAATGGATAAAATACTTTCTACATTTAAAATCAAATCTAGTAACCCCGGCACCTGGATAGGTAAAGAAGCATTAAATTCTGACCAAGTAATAACTTCATATTCACCTGTTGACGGAAAAAAAATAGCTGAGGTCTCCATCACTACCAAGGATCAATTTGATACGGTAATTGAACAGGCATCCATTGCTCAAAAACAATGGTCACAAATGACTGCTCCACAACGTGGTGAGATAGTAAGACAATACGGTAATCTTCTCCGCGAATATAAAGATGACTTAGGCTACTTAGTTTCATACGAAATGGGTAAATCATTTCAAGAAGGGAAAGGGGAAGTACAGGAGATGATCGATATCTGTGATTTCGCGGTTGGATTAAGCAGACAATTATATGGTCTTACCATGCACTCCGAAAGACCCTTACACCGCATGTACGAGCAATGGCATCCTCTTGGAATAGTTGGTATAATATCCGCATTTAATTTCCCGGTAGCTGTATGGAGTTGGAACACAGCTCTGGCCTGGGTCTGCGGTAACGTGTGTATTTGGAAACCATCAGAAAAGACACCTATAACAGCATTAGCTTGCCAAGAATTATTCTCCCGAGTATTAGAAGCAAACAATTTACCTCAAGGAATATCCTGTGTAATTACAGGTGATAAAGAAGTTGGCCAATGGTTGACATCGAATAATAATGTAAACCTAATTTCTGCCACAGGAAGCACAGCAATGGGTAGAGCTGTTGGAGCAGATGTTGCTAAACGATTTGGTAAAACCATTTTAGAACTAGGCGGAAATAACGCTCTCATAGTTTCCAGCAAGGCTAATTTAAAATCAGCCATAATGGCAACTGTATTCGGTGCAGTAGGAACATGCGGACAACGATGCACAAGTACAAGACGCTTGTTAGTGCATGAAGGTATTTACAATGAATTTATATCTGCACTAAAAAAGGCATACGCTGGTTTAAAAATTGGCAGTCCATTGGATGAATCCAATCACATTGGACCCCTAATTGACGAACAAGCAGTACAACAATTCAATGACACTATCGCAAAAATTAAAGAAACTAAACACGAGGTAATTGTAGAAGGAAAAAGTATAACAATAGACGGCAATTCTTCTCATTGCTATGTACATCCTGGAGTTTATGCTGTTGAAAAAGACAATCCATTAACTAAACAAGAGGTATTTGCACCTATCTTGTACGTAATAAAGTATAAGACCCTAGATGAAGCTATTCATATCCAAAATGATGTTCCACAAGGATTGAGTTCTGCCCTATTCACTACAGATCTGCAGGAGAGCGAATATTTCCTATCTCATAAAGGAAGTGACTGCGGAATTGCAAACATCAACATAGGAACCTCCGGTGCTGAAATTGGAGGCGCATTTGGTGGAGAAAAAGAAACAGGCGGTGGAAGAGAATCTGGATCCGATGCTTGGAAAGGATACATGAGAAGACAAACTAACACCATTAATTACTCCAACGAACTACCCTTGGCCCAAGGTATTAAATTTGATATATAATGATTTACAGAATACTTGTCCTGCTACTTATCATAACTTCATGTACTACTAATAGCACAGAAAATTTAAAAAGTACATCTGGTAAGTACACGCTCAAAATGGATTTAGGTAATAAACCATTACTTATAAATTCTGAAATTTCAAATGGTAAACTATTGATTTACAATGGTTTAGAGTTAATATCGCTTCCTATTGACCAAAACGGAGACTCCCTAATAGCTAATTTTTCAGTTTTTGATTCCGGATTTGAATTGATTGCATATGAAAATGGTTACAAAGGATTTTGGAAAAAGTATTACAAGAAAGATTACAGTATACCCGTTTCACTAATTCCAAATTGGACCTATGAGAATGAAGTTGATAACCAGGATACGGTAAAATATCAAATACAATTTTCTCCTAATACTTCAGATGAATACCCAGCAATTGGTCTCTTTTCAATTTCGGATACTAACATAGCTGGATCTTTCGCTACGGAAACTGGAGATTACAGATTTCTTCAAGGAAAAATCATTAACAACAAGTTTACACTTAACACCCTTGATGGATCTCACGCTTTTCTTTTCACAGGCGAATTTATTGGTGATTCAATTAAAGGTATGTTTTACTCTGGTACACACTGGAAAGAACCCTTTACCGGGTACAAATCAGAACGACCTATATTACAACATCCTGATTCCATTACAAAGGTTACTAACGAGGTAGAATTCGCCTTCCTAAACCTAGATTCAACCACCTATAAGTTTAACAGAAACAGTGCTACGGATACAGCGGTAATCATCCAAATTCTTGGCTCATGGTGTCCCAATTGCTTAGATGAAACCCAATTCCTCTCTGAAATACAACAACAATACAAGAACAAACCACTAAAAATTATAGGAATAAGCTTCGAGAGCAAAAATCAATTTAGTTACTACAAGAAACAGATTGAGAAGCTCAAAAAATCTTCTGGTATCTCCTACCCCATTTTATTTGGAGGAAAAGCTTCAAAACAATTGGCATCAGACACCTTATTATTTATAGATGAAATAAAGAGCTTTCCTACCACCATTATTATGGATAAGAACCATAAAATAAAAAAGGTCCATACGGGATTTTATGGACCTGGAACGGGAAGTTATTATGTGAAATTTAAAGAGGATTTTACCCTTTTACTGGATAAAATCCTCCAAGAATCTTAATCTTTTAACATATCTAATGGCAACAATTCGTCTCTATTCGCTAATTCCCATGCAGTATGGAAAATTAACCGGCCGATTTTAGCCATTTTATCAAAATTGATCTTTTCAACGGTATCTGTGGCCTTGTGGTAATCCTCATGGGTACCGTTGAAATAGAAAATTACAGGAATATTATTCTTTGCAAAATTATAGTGATCTGATCTGTAATAAAACCTATTTGGGTCATTTGGATCATCATATCGATAATTCAATTCAAGCTTTCCAAACTTCTTATTTTGCTTTTCACTAATTGTCTTAAGCTCAGAACTAAGCATCTCTGACCCAATAACATAAACGTAGTCAGGATTATTCTCATGTTCTTTATCTACTCTTCCCACCATATCGATGTTAAGATTAGCAATTACATTTCCTAAGTCCATTGTAGGGTTATCCGTGAAGTATTCAGACCCGAGTAATCCTTTCTCTTCCCCACTTACTAACATAAAAAGGATAGATCTTTTTGGTTTATATCCATCATAAGCAGCCTTTTGAAAAGACTCAGCTAATTCCATTACGGTAACCGTTCCTGATCCATCGTCATCTGCACCGTTAAAAACCAAACTATCGTTTTTACCGATGTGATCATAATGAGCGGTAATTACAAGGAACTGATCTGGATACTCACTACCCTCAATAACCCCTAGCACATTACTACTTTGACCCTTAGTAGAATTATTTACAAAAGAAATACCTCCACTAAGATCAATTACATCGCCATTATTCAATGACACTATACTCTTACCGCTAAGCAGGCCTTCAAGGGTATCTCCAACTATAATATACGGGGCTTCAACCTCTGTGATTTCTTTACTTAAACTAACCCTGGTTCGCATCAGATATCTTTTGTACAATGCTGCAACCGAACCTAGATTAGCATTGTATTCCACAATAGCTTTAGCTCCTTTTTCTCTTGCAAGTTGGATTTTACTAACAGGTGACCTACCCCATTTACTATTCCTAGCATTGCCGGTAAGAACAAAATTACCTTGCTCATTTTTGGGTTCTCCGTTTAGAATCAGTACCACTTTACCTTCTACATCCAGGCCATCATAATCTTTTACCAAGCTATCTTCTATCCCGTAGCCACAAAAGACCAATTCCTTGAAATCTATCTCCTGATCTGCCACATTTCCTAGGTAAAAAATTTCATCTGGGAAATTCAAAGACACGGTATCTGCCACGTTTAAAGTTACCGTAGCAGGTTTTAATAAATCAATATCAAAATATTGAAAATAGGAGTTACCATTTCCCGGTTTTAACGAAATCTCTTCGAAATAACGTTGGATATAATCGGCAGCCATTCGTTGCCCCTCCATACCTGTTTCTCTACCTTCTAGAGAATCCGATGCAAGAATTTCCAAATGCTCCTTTAAGCTTAAAGCATTGATATCTTTAGCATAGAATTCCTTAATACTCTTCTGACCGACTAAAAAGCCAGGAGCAGCCGCTAACAATACGATTAAAAACTTTTTCATTCTATGATTTTATTTACCCTTCTTTCATGTCTTCCACCTTCAAACTCTGCACTTAAAAAGGCTTTTAAAATTTCCAATCCCTCCGCTTCTGAAACAAACCTTGCTGGAAGAACCAATACATTTGCATTATTGTGCTGACGCGCCAACGAAGCTAATTCTGTATTCCAGCAGATAGCAGCCCTAATGTGTTTAAACTTATTTGCAGTCATTGCAATTCCATTTCCAGAACCACAAATCAAAACACCAAGACCATTCTTAGTATTTAGATCCTTACAAACAGCTTTAGCGAAATCGGGATAATCAACGCTATCAACACCATCAGTTCCATGGTTGATAACTTCCACATTTTGTTCTCTAGCCCAATCTACAAGTAGGTTTTTAAGTCCCGTACCTGCATGATCATTTCCTATAATTAACATGCTTATTAAAAAAATTAGGTCGTTTAATTAATGCTGCAAGTTAGAATTAACAATTCAATTAATATCCTGTTAATAGACACTTAATACATGGTCAAAAACAAATGGAAACCATTTCACTATTAACAGCTTTATTGAATACTGCATAAAAGCAATGAAAATTCAAAGGCAAAAAATGAGCAATTTATAGGCAGGGTTATCCAATGGAAGATGATCAACTATGCCTCATTAAAAATCCACATTGAATTAAACCGACAGACTATTGAAAAAAGGAGATTATACTGAAAACAAAAGAGTTAAGCTATGGATAAACCGTGTAAAACTTTTTAAAAAAGCTCTGAATAAAAAAATCCAAACGTACCTTAGTAAAATTATTAACCGTTTTAACAGCATAATGAATACACCTAAAAAGGATTTAATTTTTTTCTTTTTTTTAATTGGTTCTATAATAGGTGTTAATAATCCTTGTTTGCAAGCTCAATCTGGAATTAAATCAGATGGCTACAACAAAATTTATTACGACAACGGAAATTTGGCCAGCGAGGGATTTTCCGAGCAAGGTAAACCCAACGGATATTGGAAAACATACCACGAAAATGGCAATATAAAGTCCGAGGGCAATCGAGTTGATTTTCAGCTTAGCGGAATTTGGAAATTTTACGATGAGGAAGGAAAGAAAATAAAGGAAATTACCTACGAGGACGGGCGAAAAAACGGTAAAACAAGGGATTTTAATGCTTCTGGTGCACTAACCCAGGTAACCGAGTATAAGAATGACAGCATCCATGGAATACGCCTTAACTATTTTCCAGATGGTAAACTAAAGCAGAAAACCCCTTATAAAGGCAATTTAAAGGACGGAGAGGCACGTATATACGCAAAGGAGGATGGAAGGGCTATTTGGTTAATAAGGTACGAGAAAGACGCTGTAATTAATCGAGAGGCCATAAATCGATTCAACGCTGAGGGCGAAAAAACTGGTTTATGGATAGAATTTCATCCCAATGAGGTTAAAAAGTTGGAGGGATCCTACCAAAATGGTAAGCGTGAGGGTATTTTTAAGGAGTACGATGAGAATGGTAAACTTTTAAACATCTACGATTATAGTAACGGTGAGCTAGTGGATAATGAAACCTCATTGGATGTTATTGAGCAGGACAAATACTATTATCCAAGCGGAAAAATTAAGCGTATAGAAACGAAACAGGGATCCAGAAAACAAGGATTTACCAAGACTTTTGATGAGGATGGAAATGTTATTCTTTCTCAGATTTTTATAAATGACACTTTATATGCGGAAGGCAATACCGACGAACTGGGAAGGAAGATAGGCCTTTGGAAATTCTATTGGAAAAATGGGAAGTTGAAATCAACCGGAAATTTTAATGTAGGATTAAAAAACGGTGCCTGGAAATACTATTTCGAAACCGGTGAATTGGAACAGGAAGGATTTTGGAAAAACGATAAACTCGATGGCGAGTGGATTTGGTATTTTAAAGACGGTAAAACCCGTTGTATAATGCATTTTGTGAATGGAAAGGAAGACGGAGATTACCTTGAATACGACCAGTATAATTACGTTGTAGCAGAAGGAAAATATGTAGAGGGCTTAAAGGATGGAACTTGGTATTATTCTGGAGGAGACCATGTGGAAAAAGGAAAATACCGCGATGGGCTCAAGGATGGAGTTTGGGAATACTACCATTACGAGATTGAGCCAGAGAGTTTAATGTTCAAAGGAAAATTTAGAGACGGAGCCCCAGATGGTTATCATGTTTATTATCATAAAAAGGACGTACCCTTTATGATAAAACAATACAAGGCTGGAATAAAAAATGGGGAATTTATCTGGTATTTCGAAGATGGCATGGAACGCTACAAGCTGCGTTACGAAATGGATGAGCTGAAATCTGTAAACGGAGTTCCATTTAAGAATATAGACGAGTACGTCGAATAAAAATCTGCACTCGTATAAAATAATTGATTGCTAGTGAGGGAATATTCACTTTCGCGCTTAAAATCTAATAGTGATAATTATTGGGTTACGCCCTCTTTAATCACTACATTTACAAATCCCTCAAATATCAATTATGTCAGGATTAAATGTATTAATCGCAGACTTAGAACCTATACCTGCTAAAGACCTTGAGCTAAATCTAAAAAAGCTTGGACATCAGGTAAGTGCCATGGTGCATTCAGGAGAAGATTTCAGCGATTTGTTGAAGTCTAAGAATCCAGACTTGATTTTTTTTGATCCACGTATAGAGTTAGAACAACCACTTTCGGATCTTTTAATCGAACTGTTTCCAAGCAAACGGCCTGCAGTTATTGCCTTATGTTCACCGCCCATTGATTCTGCTAAATTGCTTTGGATAAAAGAAAATTCACCAGAAAGCTATCTGTGCAAGCCGGGTAAACAATCTGAATTGGAAGCAGCAATTGCTGTAAGTGAAGCCTTAGTATCTAAGTTAAGCGACTTAGAGCTAAAATCTCAGTTATATCTTGATCTTTCCACAATGATGAATGGAGGAGATTCTTTCTTCATTAAGCATAAATCGCAACATAGAAAAGTCGCCCATTCAGATATTATTTTTGTTGAGGCGCTTAAGGATTATGTGGTAATTAACACTGCAGAGAAAAGGTATACCATTCACAGTACTATGAAGGATTTAGAGCGAAAACTTCCAAAATCCAAGTTCATTAGGGTACATAGATCTTTTATCGTCAACAGGGAGCATATTGCCTATGTAGATTACAGTGAGGTTGGAATACAAAATAGCGACAAAGTAGTTCCTATTGGTGGATCCTACCGAGAGGATCTCCAAGCAAGACTACAGTTTTTGTAAGGGATTAATCAAAGTTTTCGTAGACATCTACTAGGGAAAAATCCAGTTTTTTCTCAATTATATCGGCATTGAGAACCTTAACTAAAACACGATCTCCAAAGTGGATTTCGCGGCCGTAACGTTTTCCGACTAGTTTGTGTTTCCTGTCATCGAAATGATAATGATCGTCGTCCATGTTGTCTAAACTGACCAGACCTTCGCATTTAGTTTTTTCAAGCTCAACGAAAAAGCCCCAAGGGGTAATTCCCGTAACTACCCCGTCGAACTCCTCCCCTACATGCTCAACCATAAATAAAACTTGCATGTATTTAATGGAGGCCCTTTCGGCTTCGGTTGCATTTTTTTCTTGGTTGCTGCAGTGGCGGCATAACAGGGCAAACTCTTTTTCATAAGCACTTTTGCCCCCAGCTAAATAATGTTGTAATAACCGATGAACCATTACATCGGGATATCTTCTGATGGGGGATGTAAAGTGGGTGTAATGTTCAAAAGCTAATCCGTAGTGACCAATATTTTCGGTGCTGTATTCAGCTTTTGCCATGGATCGAATGGCGAGATTTTTAACAATGCCTTCGTATGATTTGCCTTCTACGGACTTTAAAAGACGATTTAAAGCGAATGCAGCGGCTTTTCCCTTAACGTGCTGTAGCTTGAGTCCAAAATAGCTTAAAAAGCTCTTTAAACTGGCTAATTTATCCTCGTCGGGTTTATCGTGTACACGGTATACAAAAGTCTTGGCTTTTCCTTCTTTTTTACCAATTTCTTCGGCAACCTTTCTATTGGCCAAAAGCATAAATTCTTCTATAAGCTTGTTGGCATCTTTGCTAGATTTTACCACAACCTCTTTCGGCTTTGCATTTTTGTCTAACACAAATTTCACTTCCTCTCCGCCGAATTCGATAGCCCCATTTTTAAGGCGCTTTTCTCTTAATTTTTTGGCTAATCCGTCTAGTAGAAGGATTTCTTTGTCAAGGTCGCCAGATTTTCCTTCAATTATTTCTTGAGCCTCCTCGTAAGCAAAACGTCTATTAGAATGGATAACAGTTTTACCAAACCACTTATCTAACACTTTGGCCTCATCGTTTAGGGTAAAGATTGCGGAGAACGCAAATCGATCTTCCTCGGGCCTTAACGAGCATAAATCGTTAGATAAAACTTCTGGAAGCATTGGTATAACTCGGTCCACCAAATAAACCGAAGTAGCCCTTTTGATGGCTTCTTTATCTAAGGCAGTATCGGGTTGTAGGAAATGGGTAACATCTGCGATATGAACACCAATTTCGTAGCATCCATTTTCCAAATATTTTACCGATAAGGCGTCATCAAAATCTTTGGCATCATGAGGATCTATCGTAAAGGTGGTTACATCTCGGTAATCCCTCCTATTTTTATATTCCTTTTTATGATCTTGTTTATATAGCTGATTCGCCTCTTCTACTACTTTTTTGGGGAATTTAGTCGGAAGATTATAGGTCGCAATAACCGCGTGAATTTCAGCTTCATTATCCCCTGGAAAGCCCAGTACTTGGATTATTTTACCGACTGGGTTTTTATCTGGATTTTTCCACTCCAAAAACTCCAAAACAACTTTTTGTCCATCCTCGATTTTTGATGGCATTGCCCCCTCGGGAACAAAGAAGTCTGCATTTATTTTTGGGTCATCTGGCTCAACAAAGGCGAATTTATCGTTGAGGTGTACAATACCAGTAAAAATTTTGCGGTTTCTTTCTACGATTTCAGTTACAAAGTACTCACTCCTTCCTCTTTTTGAGGCTGATTTTACTTTAACAATATCACCATCGAATGCGGTTCCGGTATTTCTAGCAGAGATAAAGAGGTCTTTACCATCTTCCATAATAAAGTAACCACTACCCTTTTTGGTAATTTCTATTTTTCCAACAAAGTTGCTTTTCTCTGGGTTTAGTTTAAACCTTCCCCTTCCATTGTCAACAAGAAATTCCTTTTCCACCAGGGTTTTTAGAATTTTTATAACGCGTTCTCGGGTAAGTTTGTCTCTAATTTCTAATCTTGAGGCTATCTGCTTGTAATTAAAACTCTGATGGGAGTGATATTTAAAAAGCTGTTTAATTCCCTTTTCGAGAAATTCGTTAATTTTTTGGTCGGATAGGGATTCTTTTTTTGCCATGTATGGTTAGACTGGATTTAAATTAGGACCAAGATAAATCAAACGGTCTGTAAAGATGTTACCTTAGTAAAAAGTTAAAATAGAAAAGTAAAATACCATGAATAAAAAGATTGAAGAAGCGTTGAATGAGCAAATTAGAACTGAGGCATCTTCATCTCAGGTGTATTTAGCCATGGCATGTTGGGCCGAAGTTAATGGTTATGACGGAACCTCCAAGTTTTTATACGCACATTCCGATGAAGAGCGTATGCATATGTTAAAACTGGTAAAATTCATCAATGAGCGTGGAGGAAAGGCTATTGTTCCTGCCTTAGATAAACCCGAAGCAAGCTTTAATTCGTTAGAGGAAGTTTTCAAAAAACTTTTCGAGCACGAAACCAAAGTGACTAACGAGATTAACAAAATTGTTCATTTGTGTTTGCAAGAAAACGACTACACCACCCACAACTTTTTGCAGTGGTACGTTAATGAGCAGCTAGAGGAAGAGGCTTTAGCACGAACCATTTTGGATAAATTGAGATTGTTAGACGGCGACAAGAGCGGTCTATATATGTTCGACAGAGATATTAGTGGGCTTTCTGTAGAAAGCGAAGCGAATACAGGAGCATAACTTATAGTTTAATCCTAAAATTGTAGCCCGGTTTATAGCGAACCGGGCTTTTTACTATATTGTTGGGTTTATCTCAATAGAATAGGGGCAAGTGGCAAGCAAAATGATTAACAAAATTAGAAATTGGTTGGTAGATGTTTTGGATGTCGATAGCGACAGAAAAAACAGAGCCATTAAGTTAATCTATGACTTCCTTCCCGATGAAATGGCCGATGAAATACTTAACGGCCAGAGGCCTAAGGCCAAGCACTATAGCTCGATTTCCGTAGTTTTTACCGACATAAAAAACTTCACCCAAATTTCAGAAACCTACCGACCTCAGGAGTTGGTGGAGATTTTAAATAAGTATTACTCCAAATTCGATGAGATATCCTCGCGATACAACGTAGAGCGAGTAAAAACCATTGGGGATAGTTACATGGGGGTTGCTGGATGCCCCACTCGAAGAAAGGATCATCCTGTTAGGGCCATACTTGCCGCACTAGAGATTCAAAACTGGATATTGGAGTTAGAGGAAAGATTTAAAAGTAATAACGAGGACTATATTGAGCTAAAAATTGGTGTAAATACTGGGGAAGCAGTTGCCGGAATTATTGGAAAATTTAGGCATGCATTCGATGTTTGGGGAGATACGGTAAATGTTGCTTTCCGCATGCAAGAAACATGCGAAGCCGGAAAAATTAATATCACAGAGCATACTTATAAACACATAGCACCTTTTTTCGAAGTTGAGGAAAGGGGATTAATTGAAACTAAGCGAAAGGGTCCTGTCAACATGTATTATGTTAAGGCCATTAAAAAGGAGCTTAGGTATAAAAGTGGTAAACCAAATCCTCGATTTTGGGAGCATGTAAAAATGAAATTCTACGGTAGGTTTCGCTTTTTTGAGATGGAGCGAGATGTTATGAAGTTCTTGGAAAAGAACCTACCAGAGAACTTGTATTACCACGGTATCCACCACACTAAATACGTAGCAAATGCCGCCGAGAAAATAGCTATAAAGGAGGGAGTAAGAGGCGAAGAGGTTTTTTTAATCAAAACCGCTGCTATTTTCCACGATGCAGGATTTATATGGAAGTATAAAGACAATGAAGAGCTGGGAGCTAAATTGGCTTCTGAAATGCTTCCTAAATACGGCTATACCGAGGAGCAAATTGCAGTTATTAAAAAGCTCATTCTCGCCACTCGCGTGCCGCAAACACCAAAGAATAAATTGGAGCAAATAATTTGCGATGCCGATTTGTTTTATCTCGGAAACCCCAAGTTTCACAATATTTCCGACACCTTGTACCGGGAACTAAACGAAAGGGGAGATATTGCTGACCATCAGCAGTGGGATAAAATCCAGGTTTGGTTTTTTAATGAGCACTATTATCACACGCCGTATGCCAAAAAAAAGGCGCTACCTGGTAAGGAGCGCCATCTGCGAGAAATTAGAGATCGATTACAGAATAACAATTATCCTGCAAAAACTCCACTATAAACTGTACTGTCTTTAGGATTTACAACCAATACGGGAATTTTCTCTGCATTTGTAATTACCCTTTGTTCCAGTTGAGAACCCAGGCGATTAAAAATTCCCAGTTCCGAAAGGTTCATTATGGTAATTAAATCCGCATTTTTTTCTCTACCCAATTCTGCAATTTCGTCGGCAAATTTTCCACCAGAGTGTTTACCGTGCGTAATGGTGTGTTTAACCTCTCTTTCGCTAAAGTATTTACTAGCATATTTAAGGTTAAGCTTTACTCTGTGGCCATAGTCTTCATCTGGCTCGTATGCTGTTATTAAATGTATGGTAGCCCCAAAATAAGAGCCCAAAGCTGCGGCGTAAGCGAACTTCTGCTTGGTAGCAGAATCTAGGGTAACAGGCACTATAATATCGTCGTACCCGCCTTCTTTCATTAGTTTTTCTTGAACAACAATAAACGGTACCTGAGATTCTTTAACCACCTTTAGTGCGTTAGATCCAGTAATAAACTGCATCCCCTTCATTCCATGGGTACCCATGAAAATTAAACTTGCATGAATTTCTTCAGCAAAGCCTTTTATGTCCTCGAATATAGATCCGGCTCTTACAACCGTTTCCACTACTAAATCCTTACTAATTTCTTTAACAAGCTTAATCTCGTCTTCTAGCTTACGTTCTGCTTCTGAGCGCTCAGATTCGTCTGATATAATATGAATTAGCCAAACCTCAGAATTAGTTGCTTTAGCCGTATAGGCGGCATGGTTTATGGCACATTCTGCAACCTTGGTAAAATCAGTAGCGACAAGTAGTTTTCTTCTAGACATTATTATAGGTTAAGCGTTGATTAAAGCCAAATATACAGAAGAAATACCACCAATAACATACTGTACGCCAATACTCATAACAATAAACCCCATGATTCTGGACAAAGATTTAAATCCAGCTTCCCCGAGAAATGCTATAATCTTTGGTGATATACGTAGGATAAAATAGGTTAGGGCTGCAGTAAGTACAATAACTCCCGCAACGATAACATATTGAGCAGCGCTGTGGTACTCTTCATTTATACCAATTAAATATGAAATAGACCCCGGACCAGCTAGCATAGGAATTGCTAATGGTGTAAGGGTTATATCTTCTTTTTCTAAAGCTTCTTTTTTTAGTTTGCTATCTATACTTCGGTTTTTTTCGAATTCGCCTTTTAATAGAGAGGTTCCTGAATTAAATATGATAATTCCCCCTGCAATACGAAGGGCATCAACGGTAATTCCAAAAAACTTTAGAATATAAACCCCAGTAAAAAAGGATACGAGTAGGATTAAGCAGAAGTAAATAGCGGCTTTTAAAGCAATTTGAGATCTCGAAGCGGGTGTTTCTCTACCCGTTAAAGCCATAAATACTGGCATAGTTCCAAATGGGTTAACCACCGAAAACAAACCTGCAATTAGGGATAGGAATAAACTGAAATCTACACTATTGAAATTCATATTTCTATAGAATTCAAAACCGAATTTTAGGGTAAAGCTATTAAAAGAAAGCTTGCTTATTAAATGAAATTAATTTCAAAAAGCTGGGTTAAATGCCCCTTGAGTTTTTCTTTTACCTCTTCCATATCCAATTTTCTTCCAAGTTCTCTTTCCATCGAGCTAACATCTTTATCATCGATGCCACAAGGAACTATGTTTTTAAAGTAATCGAGGTTAGAATTTACATTAAAGGCAAAGCCATGCATGGTTACCCAGCGCGAACATTTTACGCCAATAGCACATATTTTTCTTGCCTTAGCGGGGTCTTCCTCATCAATCCAAACACCAGTGTATTTGTCTATTCTTCCACCCTTTATTCCATATTCTGCAAGGGTTAGGATTACCGCCTCTTCAATGGTTCGTAAATAGCGATGGATATCGGTAAAAAACTGATCCAAGTCCAAAATGGGATAACCCACAATTTGACCCGGTCCGTGGTAGGTAATATCACCACCTCTATTGATATGATAGTAAGTAGCTCCCTTTTCTTTTAACCCCTGATCATCCAACAAAAGATGCTCCTTTTTACCACTTTTTCCAAGTGTATAAACATGGGGATGCTCTACAAAAATGAGATGATTATTGGGGTGAATTTGTTCGGCTTCTGAAAGGTCTCTGTTTTTAACTTTTTCAGCAATAATGGCGTCGAATAACTCGGTTTGATAATCCCAAGTTTCCTTATAGTCTTTTGTTCCTAAATCGGTAAAAACAGTGTTGCGCATTATATCTTGGCCAGAGTACCTTTTAAAAAGTCTATTACTTTAACTTCAATAGGATCAACTTTTCTAAGTTCTGCAAGGTAAACAGATATCCAATCTCCCAGGTGAATGTGGTACAAGGAGCGCTGCACTCTGCTCGATCCTTTTGAGTTTATATCGATAATATTGTCCGTATGACGGCCCATTATTTCTCCAGAAATCTTAAATCTTTCTTTGGTCCTTTTATGCTCGTCTTCGTTGCGAAGATTTAAGACAGCGATTTCTTTATGGCCGCCAGCCCATCCAACTAACTCGTTATGATTCATTTCTGGCAGAACGTGGTGCCAGCAAAGAATTTTTGCATTCTCATTAAGCTGTTGCCTCAGCCTAATTGCAACGCCCTCGTACATGGCCTCGGTATAAATAACCACCTGCTTGTGGTGGATTTTTTCAGCACATGACTTCGCAGTTGCTTTAATTTCATCAAGGTTCGCTTGCAACATTTCGCAGGCAGATGAAATTTCTTTAAACGGAGCGAATTGTGCCACCCCAACTTGTTTCATTAGAACCGTTAGCTGGGTTAGGCTATAACCGATAGCTGCTCTGGGAGGTAAGCCTCCAGGTATTTGAATAAAATCTATGTTTTTTGCCTTGGCTAAATCTATTAGTTTTCCACCCGAAGAAATACAGAACAAAGTGGCTCCTCTTGCAATGGCTTCATCAACAGACTCCAATGTTTCCTCAGTATTACCGCTATAAGAGCACGCAACAACTAAAGTATCTTTCCCTACAAAGTTGGGAAGACTGTAGTTGCTGTTAGAATAAATGGGTACCTGCGACTCATTCGCAACCCACTGAGAAACAATTCTTCCCCCAATACCAGATCCGCCTAAACCGGTAATCACAACGTTTTTAAAGGTCTTACTCCCAGTGTATTTGATTCCTTCTGCTATTTTAAGCCCTTCTCCTACGTGATTAAAAAAATCTGCTACTAATTCCTTCATGGGGTACTAAAATTTGGACCAAAGTAAAGAATAAATGCCTTTATAAGGGTGGATTTTAATCAGTTTGACCTCCCTTAACTTTATTGCTAGCGGTCAATATATATCTTTGCGAAAAATTTTAAGCATGGCCCAGCAAATCAGCGAGCAAGAAAGCATAAGAAGGGAAGCCTTAGTAGAATTGAGAAAATTAGGGATAGATCCTTTTCCAGCTGCTGAATTTTCAACCACACATTATGCAACCGATATCTTAAGGGGGTTTGACGATAATCCTGAAGGGTACAAGGAGGTAGTAATCGCCGGTAGGTTAATGTCTCGCAGAATTATGGGGAAGGCCAGCTTTGCCGAAATTCTTGATGCTTCTGGAAGAATTCAGGTTTACATATCTAGAGATGATATAGCTCCTGAAGAAGATAAAAGCTTGTACAATACGGTATTTAAGAAGCTTCTTGATATTGGGGATTTCATTGGGATAAAAGGATTTGTATTTAAAACTAAAACTGGTCATACCTCTGTACATGCTACAGAATTAACCGTTTTAGCTAAATCTATAAAACCATTACCGCTGCCTAAAACAGATGCTGATGGTAATGTTCACGACGCCTTTACCGATCCCGAATTAAGATACAGAAGACGATACGTTGATTTAGTAGTTAATCCAAAGGTTAAAGAGACCTTTAAGGTTCGTACCAAGGCAATAAACGCCATGCGAAACTTTTTTAACGAAAAAGGTTACCTGGAGGTTGAAACTCCAATTCTTCAGCCGATACCAGGTGGTGCTGCTGCCAGACCTTTTGTGACCCATCATAATGCACTGGATATTCCGTTGTACCTGCGTATTGCAAATGAACTTTATCTAAAACGACTTATAGTAGGTGGTTTTGATGGGGTTTACGAGTTTGCAAAAGACTTTAGAAACGAAGGAATGGATAGAACCCATAACCCTGAGTTTACGGTTATGGAAATTTATGTTGCCTACAAGGATTACTTGTGGATGATGGATTTTACCGAGAAAATGATCCAACATGTGGTTACATCGGTAAAAGACAGTACGGTTGTAAAAATCGGAAATAATGAAATTGATTTTGGCAAGCCTTTCCAACGTTTAACTATGACCGATGCCATAAAGAAATATGCAGGCGTAGATATTACAGGTAAGAATGAGGAAGAGCTTATGCAAGTTGCAAAAGACCTTGGAGTTGAGGTGGATAGCAGCATGGGTAAAGGAAAATTGATTGATGAAATTTTTGGTGAGAAATGCGAGCACCACTTGATCCAACCTACATTTATTATGGATTATCCCGTGGAAATGAGCCCGCTATGTAAGCGCCATAGAGATAATCCTGAGCTTACCGAACGTTTCGAGCTGATTGTAAATGGTAAAGAAATCGCCAATGCATATTCCGAGTTAAATGATCCAATTGATCAATTGGGAAGATTCAAAGAGCAGCTTGAGCTTTCTGAAAAAGGTGACGAGGAAGCCATGTTTATCGATCACGATTTTGTTAGAGCATTAGAATACGGAATGCCACCAACTTCGGGCATGGGAATTGGAATAGATCGTTTTATAATGCTACTTACCAATAACAGCTCCATACAAGAAGTGTTATTCTTCCCGCAAATGAGACCAGAAACTAAATAAACAGGAGCCCCGAAAGGGGCTTTTTTAGTTTAAATACCTGTATCAAAAGGGCATTGATAGCCTTAGGTGTTTAAAAAAATAGAATTGCCTACTATATTAGCAGCACAATGGAGGAGGAAAAGAAAATAGCGGTTATTGGTGGGGGTAGTTGGGCTACGGCCTTGGTTAAGATCTTATGCAACAACCTAGATACTGTGGGTTGGTGGATGAGAAACCAAGAAGCGGTAGACTACATAAAGCAGTTTGGTCGCAACCCCAATTATTTATCATCAGTAAACTTCGATGTAGATAAGCTGGATATTTCTTCCGACTTCAACAAGTTTGGAGTGGATTACGATGTGCTAATTATAGCAACTCCGTCAGCCTTCTTATACAAGCTTTTCGAAAATGTAGATGTTCCACAACTGGCCCAAAAAACCATTTTCTCAGCAGTAAAGGGAATAATTCCTGAATATCACTCTATTCCAGCTCGATTTTTTCACAAGCAATTTGGAACTCCTTACGAGCAAATTGGAATCATATCGGGGCCATGTCATGCCGAAGAAGTAGCCCTAGAAAAGCTCAGTTATCTTACGGTTGCTTGTCAGACGGAAACTTACGCATCGGAATTAGCCGAAAAATTGAATTGTAGGTATATCAAGACCAATATTTCAGACGACCTTTTTGGAACGGAGTTCTCGGCGGTGCTAAAAAATGTCTACTCCATCGCTGCAGGAATTTGCCATGGCTTAAGGTATGGCGATAACTTTCAAGCGGTATTAATTTCAAACGCTATCCAAGAAATAGAGCGCTTTGTTGATGCCGTTTCCCCAGTGCATAGGGATGTAAAGTCTAGTGCCTATTTAGGGGATCTTTTGGTAACGGCCTATTCGCAATTTTCTAGAAACCGAACCTTTGGAACCATGATAGGTAGAGGGTATACCGTAAAAAGTGCCATGATGGAAATGAATATGGTGGCAGAAGGGTACTATGCGGTAAAAAGTGTGATGGAAATAAACAAACGCTTTCAGGTGGATTTACCCATTGTAGAGGCCGTACACAATATTATTTACGAGAAAATATCTCCTGTGGTGGAGATGAGAATCTTGGCAGATAAGCTTACCTAAATTCAAAAAACATGATTTCTAAACAATGGATTAATGCGGGTTTAATTGTTTCATCCATTGGTGTTTTGGCAGGGGCATACATTAATTTAACTCACCGAGAAAACTCGTGGGGCGTAATTTTGGTTTCCCTAGCTGTGGGTGAAATTTTTATAATCTTAAACTCCCGTCGGAAAGACCAGCGAATAAAGGAGTTGGAACAGGAGCTGGAAAACAAAAAAAATAAGTAGGCATTTAATTAAACTGACATGAAAAAGTTAGCATCAGTATTTATTGCCATCCTAGTTTTTGGATGCAATAACCCTCAAATAATTAAAACCGAAGCTCAAGAGTTTATCGACGCATACACAGAACAATACCTTAAATATTATGAGGAGAGTTCTAATGCAGAATGGGAGGCCAATACAGAAATTATTCCCGGCGATACAACCAATGATGTGATTGCCAGAAGGGCTTCTGAAGCAATGGCGAAGTATACCGGGTCTGTTGAGGTTATTACCAAAGCCAAAAACTATCTAAAGCACAAAGAAATATTAGATCCTATTCAGATAAAGCAATTGGAGGGAATATTGTATCGGGCAGCTAATAACCCCCAGACTGTCCCCGATATTGTTAAAAAAAGAATTGCAGCGGAAACCGAGCAAAATTCAAAACTTTTTGGGTATCAATTTATGCTTATGGGCGATAGCGTTAGCCCCAACAAGTTGGATAACCTTTTAGGTTCCAGTAATAACTTGGAAGAGCGTCTCGCGGCCTGGGAGGCTTCTAAAGAGGTAGGAAAGGAGCTAAAAGATGGATTGGAAAATCTACGCAAACTTCGCAACGCCACGGTACGCGATTTAGATTATCCAGATTATTTTTCTTATCAGGTGAGTGATTATAATTTGAGCACTGCTGATATGATGAGTACAATGGATCAACTCATCCAAGATGTGTGGCCTTTGTATCGTGAACTTCACACCTATGCAAGATATGAGCTTGCTAAAAAGTATGGAGTAAACGAGGTTCCCGATATGTTACCAGCTCACTGGTTACCCAATAGATGGGGTCAAGACTGGAGTGCCATGGTTGAGGTAGAGGGACTTGACCTAGACGCGGCTTTAAAGGATAAAAACCCAGAATGGATTGTTAAAACGGGGGAAGAATTTTATAAGTCCTTAGGGTTTCCTTCTCTTCCTAAATCATTCTACGAAAAAAGCAGCCTTTATCCATTCCCAGACGATTCTGTAGTTAAAAAGAACACTCATGCATCGGCGTGGCATATGGATTTACAAAATGATGTGCGCAGTTTAATGAGTGTAGAACCCAATGCATCCTGGTGGGAAACAGTACATCACGAGCTTGGCCATGTATATTATTTTATGGCTTACAGTAACGATAAGGTACCGCCATTGTTAAGAGAAGGGGCAAATCGTGCGTACCACGAAGCCGTTGGTAGTTTAATTGGATTGGCCAGTATGCAGGCTCCATACCTTAAGGGCAGGGGCCTAATTGATAAAAATGCCGAGGCAGATAAAATTGCCATTTTGCTAAAGGAGGCGTTAAACTATGTGGTGTTTATACCCTTTTCGGCTGGAACTATGTCCAATTTCGAGAAACAATTATATGCTGATGGTTTGCCTAAAAATGAATTTAATTCGGTATGGTGGAATTTGGTAAAAAAATACCAGGGAATTGTTCCTCCAAACGCCAGGGGAGAGGAGTATTGTGATGCAGCGACCAAAACGCATATTAACAATGATGCGGCGCAATACTATGATTACGCACTTTCATATGTTTTACTATTCCAAATGCACAACCATATTTCCACCAAAATTTTAAATCAGGATCCTACGGCAACGGATTATTTTGGAAGCAAGGAAACGGGTGAGTTTTTAAATGGAATATTGGAAAAGGGAGCCACTGAAGACTGGAATAAGGTGTTAAAAGAAAGCACGGGCGAGGAAATAAACGCAAAGGCTATGCTCAACTATTTCGCACCTCTAATGGAATGGCTTAAAAAGGAAAATCAAGGGCGCAATTATACGCTTCCTGAGAGCATATAGAAGAGGTATTCCCTAAACTAATTAAGAAGGTCGCTTTCCTATTGGGTAGGCGACCTTTTTTATTTCCAGCGTATTATTTTTCGTTTTTGAACCAATCGTAGATCACCTTCGCTCGGTTTTTAGGTAATTGTTTTTCAAGCTCTTCGAGAGATGCCTTTTTAATTCCCGATACCGAACCAAATTGATTGTATAATTTTTTTGCAGTTGCCAGTCCTATCCCAGGTATATCTGTAAGTTGGTTTTGTAAGGCAGCTTTACTTCGGCGGTTTCTGTGGTGGGTAATTCCAAACCTATGGGCCTCATTACGTAGGAACTGAATCACCTTTAAACTCTCTGATTTTTTATCTATGTACACGGGTATGGAATCCCCAGGGAAATAAATTTCCTCCAGCCTTTTGGCAATTCCTATTATGGCAATTTTACCTCGAAGCCCTAGCCGTTCTAACGCAGTTACTGCACTGGAAAGTTGGCCTTTTCCACCGTCAATTACTACCAGTTGAGGTAAATCCTCGCCTTCAGACAACAGTCTTGTATACCTCCTGTAGACCGCCTCCTCCATAGAGGCAAAATCGTTAGGCCCTTCTACCGATTTTATATTGAAATGTCTGTAGTCTCTTTTAGCGGGCTTAGCATTTTTAAATACCACACATGCCGCAACGGGGTTGGTTCCCTGCAGGTTAGAGTTGTCGAAACATTCTATATGCCTTGGTAACACCTTAAGACTTAAATCATCCTTTAACTGCTTTAAAATGCGCTCCGCATGCTTTTCTGGGTGGATGATTTTTTCCTGCTTATGCTTATCCATCATGTAGAACTTTGCGTTCTTTTGGCTCAACTCTAAAAGTTTCTTTTTATCTCCACGCTGGGGAATGGTGAAGCTGAGATTGGGGTCTTTAAAGTCAATTTCGAAGGGAACGACTATTTCTCGGCTTTGGGAGTTAAATTTTTCGCGTAGCTCAACAATTCCCAGCTCCAATAACTCTGCATCTGTTTCATCCAGACGTTTATTAATTTCTAGGGTAAAACTCTGCACAATGGCGCCACTCATTATTTTGAAAAAGTTAATGTAGCCCGTGTTTTTGTCACTTACAATAGAGAAAACGTCAATATTATTGATGGTTGGAGAAACCACTGTGCTTTTCGCTTGATATTTTTCAAGACGATCTAACTTTTCCTTCAAAGAGGCAGCAATTTCGAACTCTAATTTTTCTGCGTGCTTTTGAATACGGGTTTTAATATCCTTGGTAACCTGACTTAGGTTTCCTTTTGTCAAGGAAATTATCTCGGAGAGATTTTCGTTGTATTCCTCTTCCGATTGTTTGCCTTCACAAGGGCCAAAGCAGTTACCAATGTGATATTCCAGACAAACCCTAAACTTTCCCTTATCAATGTTTTCCTCGCTTAAATTGTAGTTGCAAGTGCGAACTTTAAAAATTTCTCTAATGATTTCTAAAACAGTTTTCATTGATCGCACCGAGGCGTAGGGACCGAAATATTGCGAGCCGTCCTTAATTGGGTTCCTGGTGGAGAAAACACGGGGAAACCTCTCGTTTTTAATGCAAATCCAGGGGTAGGACTTATCGTCCTTGAGCATTACATTATACTTGGGTTGGTACTTTTTTATCAGGTTGTTTTCCAGCAGTAATGCGTCCATTTCCGTATCAACCACTACTACCTGTACATCAACCGCTTGCTTTACAAGACGAACCACTTTTCCATACTGGTGTGTTTTGGAGAAGTAAGAGGAAACTCTTTTTTTTAGATTCTTGGCTTTACCAACGTAAATAATCTTGCCCTCCAGATTAAAGAACTGGTACACCCCAGGTTTGTGAGGAAGGGTTTTTATTTTCTCTTTGAGTAAAGCCATGAGGACAAAAATAACGTATGATTATTCTTAGGGATGGAAACAATAATCATATTTAAAGGTTTTTAGTTTCTATATTTTGCTCTAGTGGAAAGAAAAAAGATAATAGTAATTGGCGCGGGTTTTTCGGGCTTATCGGCAGCAAGCTTTCTGGCAAAAGCTGGTTATGATGTTGAGGTCTACGAGAAACATGCTCAGCTAGGAGGAAGAGCACGTAAAATGCAGTTAAACGGGTTCACCTTCGACATGGGCCCAAGTTGGTACTGGATGCCTGATGTTTTTGAGCATTTTTTCCGAGCATTTGGTAAAACTCCTGCCGATTTCTACAACCTAATCCGACTAGACCCTTCCTATCGAGTTTACTTCGAGGATCAAAGCTTTTGGGATATTCCAGCAGGTGCCGAGAAGCTAGGGAACTTATTAGATCAATATGAAAAAGGGGCATCCAAACAATTGAAACACTTTCTTGAAGACGCCCAAAAAAAATACCAAATCGGAATGTCAGACATGGTATACAAGCCAGGTCTATCGGTTATGGAATTTATAAGCTGGGAAGTGGTGAAAAACGGACTGAAAATGGACCTGTTTTCCTCCTTTTCCAAATTGGTTCGCAAATATTTTAGTCATCCCAAAATCATAGAGTTACTCGAATTTCCAGTTCTTTTTTTGGGGGCAAAACCAGAAAATACTCCAGCGCTATACAGTCTGATGAACTATGCAGATATAGCACTAGGAACTTGGTACCCAGAAGGTGGTATGCACAAAATTGTGGAAGCCATGGTTTCTGTTGCGGAAAGCCAGGGGGTGAAATTTATTACCGGAGCCAATGTCAAAGAAATAGTTGTTGAGGAAAATAGGGCGGTTGGAATAGCATTGGAAGGAGGCCTCGTTCACAAGGCAGATGCTGTGGTGGCTGCCGCTGATTACCACCACGTGGAGCAGAATTTGCTTCAACCAAAATTTAGAAATTATAACCAAGAATATTGGGAGAGTAGAACCATGGCGCCTTCGTCTTTATTGTTCTATGTCGGATTGGATAGAGAAATTCCAGACCTACAGCATCATAATCTGTTTTTCGATGCGCCGTTTAACCAGCATGCAAAGGAGATATATGATAATCCTGCATGGCCAGAAAATCCGCTGTTTTATTTATCTGCTACTTCCAAAACAGATAAGGCTGTAGCTCCTGAGGGGGGTGAAAATTTGTTTTTCTTAATACCCTTGGCACCCGGTCTTCAGGGTGACGATGAAACAATGCGTGAGGCCTATTTTAATATTTTGGTAAATCGCTTAGAAGCCCACACAGGGATTAACATTAAAGACCACGTAACTGCATTTAAGAGTTATGCGGTAAAGGACTTTAAGGAAGATTACAACGCCTTTAAAGGTAATGCATACGGATTGGCGAATACCCTAAAGCAAACCGCCATTCTAAAACCAAAAATGATTAATAAAAAACTGGATAACCTGTTCTATTGTGGGCAATTATCTGTGCCCGGTCCGGGGGTTCCTCCCTCCCTTATATCTGGGGAAATTATCGCGGGGATTGTCAACGAAAAGCTAAATGAATATGAAACAGCTCTACGATAAAGTATGCTTGCGTACCAGTAAGCTAACTACCAACATGTACAGTACAAGCTTTTCGCTTGGAATTAGATTTTTAGGAAAGGACATTAGAGATGCCATTTTCGCTGTATATGGGCTGGTTCGCTTTGCCGATGAAATCGTAGATACCTTTCACGATTACAACAAAGAAAGGCTGTTAGCAGATTTTAAAGCAGATACCTATCGAGCTATTGAAGATGGTATAAGTCTAAATCCTATTCTTAACAGTTTTCAGTTTGCTGTAAATAAATACGACATAGATAGAGACCTTATAGAAACGTTCTTTAACTCTATGGAGATGGATTTAGAGAAGCGAGATTATACACAAGATGAATACGAAACGTACATCCTTGGTTCGGCTGAGGTAGTGGGATTAATGTGCCTGCAAGTGTTTTTGGAGGGAGATAAAGAGCAATATGCCAAGCTTAAGGGCAACGCAATGTCTCTAGGATCGGCTTTTCAGAAAATTAATTTCCTTAGAGATTTGGGCGACGATTTTGAAATGCTTGGAAGAACCTATTTCCCTGGGTTGGATTTAAATAATCCATCGGAAACTTCGGTAAAAGATATTCTTGCGGACATAGAAAAGGACTTCAAGCATGGATACGAGGGCATTCTTAAGCTTCCCAAAAAAGCAAGATTTGGAGTTTATATGGCATACATATACTACTATCGACTTTTCAAGAAAATTAAAAGCACCCCGTTTAACAAGATTCTTGAGACTAGGATACGCATCCCAAATCAGCATAAGTATGCGTTATTCGTATCGTCTTATGTTAAACATCAATTAAATATTATTTAGCGTGAGTAAGGATTTTGTGGTGTTGGTAAATCTTCAAGATGAAGAGATTGGAGTAATGGAGAAAATGGAAGCCCATGAAAAGGGCATGTTGCATCGCGCTTTTTCTGTTTTCCTTTTTAACGATAAAGGAGAGATGCTACTGCAACAAAGAGCCGAACATAAGTACCATAGCGGTGGTCTTTGGACGAATACCTGTTGTTCTCATCCCAAACCAGGTGAAACACCTATTCAGGGAGCAAATCGACGGTTAATGGAGGAAATGGGCATACAAGCCGACCTAGAACACCAGTTTTCGTTTGCCTATAAAAGCGATTACGAAAATGGTTTAAGCGAACACGAGTTCGACCATGTATTTTTCGGAAGCTTTAATGAAGCTCCAATTTTAAATCCAGAAGAGGCAATGGATTGGAAATATATCGGGGTAGAGGATTTGGAAAAAGAGGTTGCGGAAAACCCCAAGGATTATACTTCTTGGTTTTTAATTTGTTTACCTCGTGTAATTGAGAATTACAAAGCCTTGCAGCACAATGGCTAATGCAATTTTTTGGCATAGAAGAGACTTAAGAATTGATGATAATGCGGGATTGTTTCAGGCCTTGACAGAATTCCAAGAGGTACAACCCATTTTTATTTTCGACAGCTGTATTCTGGAGGAACTTCCAAAATCTGATCGAAGAGTCTCGGTGATATACGATTTTATAGAAGACCTGAACAAAGCCTACCAAAAGGCTGGAGCATCTTTAAAAGTTTACCATGGGGATCCTGTGGAAGTTTTTCAAAATAAGGTGCTTAGCGAGTTCCCAGAGCTAAAAAAGGTTTTTACAAATGAAGATTACGAGCCTTACGCCAAGAACCGAGACGAAAAAATAGAGGCAATCTTAGCCGAGAATGGTATTGCTTTCCAAGCAGAAAAGGATCAAGTGATTTGGGCTAAAGACGACATATTAAAAAGCAGTGATAATAGGCCCTACACAGTTTTCACACCCTACTTTAGAAAATGGAAGGAAAGGCTTGAAAAGGATGGAGCCTACAGTTTTAATGTTTCGGATAGGTTAAACCACTTAGCGAAGGTCGAATATAAGTTGCCTAACATAGAGTCATTAGGCTTTAGTAATCAGGATGTACCCTTGCCCAACAAAGAGGTTAGTAGTGATATACTAAATCATTATGAGGAAATAAGGGACTATCCAGCCAAAGCCGGCACCAGTAGATTATCTGTGCATTTACGCTTTGGAACAATAAGTATTCGGAAACTGGTACAACAGGCGCAAGAAGAAGGTGCAGAAATCTTTTTAAGTGAATTGGCCTGGAGAGATTTTTATCAGCAAATTCTTCACCATTTTCCGCATGTGGTAAACGGAAGTTTTCGTCCGCAATACGACCAGATACCATGGTCAAATAATGAAGATTATTTTAAAGCCTGGTGTGAGGGTAAAACTGGCGTTCCGATAGTAGACGCAGGTATGCGAGAGCTAAACGAAACTGGATATATGCACAACAGAGTTAGAATGATAGTAGCAAGCTTCCTGACAAAAAACTTGCTCATAGATTGGCGATGGGGTGAGGCATACTTTGCAGAGAAATTATTAGACTTCGACCTTGCAGCAAATAATGGGGGATGGCAGTGGGCTGCCGGTTCGGGTACCGACGCAGCGCCCTATTTTAGAGTTTTCAATCCCCTAACCCAGGCAGAAAAGTTCGACCCAAGGGGTACTTACATTAGAAAATGGGTAAAAGACATGGGAAAGGATAGCTACCCGAAAAAACCCATTGTGGATATAAAAGAATCCAGAAAAAAGGCAATTGAAGTTTATAAAAAGGCTTTGAGTGGAGAATAATTAAGAAATTTGGAGTTATGTTGATGACAGCAATAGTTATAGCGACCTTTTTTTTCATGGAATTTATGGCCTGGTTTACCCATAAATTTGTGATGCATGGATTTTTGTGGATTTTACACAAAGATCACCATCAAACGGAGCCCGGCTTTTTCGAGAAAAACGATGCCTTCTTCTTAATCTTTGCTATTCCTTCAACAATCCTCATGTTTATTGGGGCTAACAACCAATGGGATTACAGGTTTTTTATTGGCTTGGGGATACTTTTCTATGGAATCTGCTATTTCTTAGTTCACGACATTTTTATACACCAAAGGTTTAAATGGTTGAGAAGGTCAAACCATCCCTATTTTAAGGCCATTAGAAAAGCGCACAAGGTGCATCACAAACATCTTGGAAAGGAAAAAGGTGAGTGTTTTGGAATGTTGATAGTGCCCTTTAAATATTACAAAGAGGCCAAAAAATCGCTATCTCAATAAAGGCGTGGGTAGTTACACTTATCTCCTTATAAATATTGCAACTATTAGTATCCCCCTCGTTGCATCCTTTTTTCCGGCATATCCGTTTGCCCGAAAGTGGATTACTTTCTTTAAAGCTTGTACCCCAGTTGCCATCATTTTTATCCTTTGGGATATCTATTTTACTAAGATCGGTGTATGGGGCTTCAATGACACGTATCTTTCGGGTTATTATTTGGCGAATCTGCCGATAGAAGAAATATTGTTTTTCTTTTGCATTCCATTTTCCTGCACGTTTACATATTTCGCTTTGGGTTATTTTAAACGGACCCATTTGCGTTCCAAGAAATGGAATGGCACAGGTCTGGTTTTGGGAATAGTTTGCCTAGCTATAGGTGTATTAACGTGGGATAGAATATACTCGGGAACAGCCTTTACAAGTGCGGGGCTTTTTTTGCTCGTACAATATGCGTATCGCTGGGATGGTTTTCCAAGGTTTCTATTGTCCTACGGGCTTTGCCTACTTCCGTTTTATCTTGTTAATGGCTTGCTTACTGGTGCATTCATTCAGGAACAGGTGGTTTGGTATAATGATTTTGAAAACTTAGGAATTCGAGTTTTTACCATTCCGTTAGACGACCATTTTTATTCTCTTAGCCTCCAGGGCTTTATAGTTTTTCTATTTGATCGCAATTCAGGAAAACAACAATAGACTAGAAAATTTCTAACCGGTAGTTAGTTTTTGTTTGGAGCCTTATTCTATTATACTAAATTTGATTTCAGGTAAAGTTAAGGTTTAACTTCAGGTAAAGGAAAGGTGAGAAAACATTAAGGTTTCTCACCTTTTTTTGTTTTTATATTTCTGTAGATCAGGTGTTTATGGGAAGGAAAAGGTTTGCGAATTAAAGGGAGCTTTGTTCTGCCATCCTTATTAATTAGCCAAATTTCTAATGAAATAGTATAATTGTTCGAGAAAAAAGCTGGTGTATTTTTACTAATGGCCGCATCAATGTTGATTTATTCTAAATCACCTCCCATTTTCCAAATTATATTTTCGCTTAGTGAACGGTTATGCTGGCGAATTGACTTTTTTGGCTACCAGCGCTGCGAATTGCCACAAGGTAAATACCCGAATTTACTCGTACTCCATTATCATCGGTTCCATCCCAGTAAAGGACAGCTTTACTTCCCAATAATCGGTTATTCGTTAATTGGGTTTTTCTGATGCCTTGCGCATTGTATATTTCAATGCTAACTAAATCTGATCCATTTTCGAGTTCAATGGCGACAATATCATCCATTCCATCACCATTGGGGGAAATAACCTCTGGAGTGATTTTAACCTGAATTCCAGAACTTTCAGCTAAATATTGAGAGTTTAAGCGTCCGGGTGTTCCAAAGTTATTTAGACTTCCAGCGGAAGTCCAGTTGTTTGGATTTTGTGCAATGTTGGGGTTGATCCTTTCCAAAGCAACGTTGCTTACATCCGATAGTCCTGAAAAATGCATGTCCGCATTATACTCTAGCCTATCTATTAGTTCGTTGTTAGTTAAAGAGTATAGCGAAATGGATCCCTCGCTATTATTCAGCTGTGGATGATTCCACGGCATTAAAAACGCAAGCGGATTGTAATTTGGGAAACAGGAAGCGTAGTCTTTTCCCCAATTGCTAATGATAAAAAATGAGTCGGGTTCTAGGTAAATGCTTTGCTCAGAAAGCGGAAGAAATTTTCCAGAACCGTTGAATTCTATTGCGATGCCGCTAAGGTCTACAGATAAATTGCCATTGTTGTACAACTCTATGTATTCAGGGCATTCGTCTTTGGTAGAATTGAATAGGACTTCATTAATAATCAATCCCTCTCCATCCGAGATATTTTCAATCACCTTATAAATGTGTAGCGGTTTATCATCCTCGCATGAAAATACGGTGATGTTTATGTTGGTCTCCACATTACCGGCTAGCTGGAGGTTTTCTGGGGATAGGCTGTTGATTACCAACCATGGTTGCTCTTCGTGAAAAATGACCTTATTTGGATTAATAGCTTTTGAAAAATGGAGTTGTATCCCTTCTTCGGTTCTTTCAATAAACTTAAGGGCCAGGTCCTTTTTGTTTTCTTTTATCAGTTGTTCCCTAAATTCTCCTGGGCTTCCCCCTCTGTAATTGGCGCTTGACATCCAGTTGGATTCCGCCTGAAGGCAGACCAGTTGGGATTGTCTCAATTCAAGACTTACTCCTCCTTCTACGGCATCAACAGTGCTATGCATTGAGGGTGAGTAGGAGAGTGCAAATAAGGTGTCGCCTATGTTATTGGATATATAGATCTCTTTGCCGCTGTTCGTTAAAAGGATGGGAGACCAGTTCATGGCTCGGGCAAATAACCCTTCCAACGGGGGTGGGTTTTGATTGGAATGCAGGACTAAAGTACTCCCAGGTTCCAGTAGCAGGTTCTCCCAAATTGTATCACCAAGAATTGCCGTTCCATAAAGGTTTATTGGAAATAAACTGGGATTTAGGAGCTCTAAATATTCGGTTTCTTCCAGATAAATGTTTGGGCTTGGATCGAACATTATTTCGCTAATAATAATCTCGCCACTGGATGGTGAGGGGGCCCAGAAGATGGACATTGTAGTGTCTAGCTTTTGCCCCATACAGTTTTCGAAACCAGCAATAATAATTTGGTCTTGCTCTCCAGCTGAATATGCCTTTTGCATTTGAAGTTCAATGCTTTTGGATAAAATCGTTACCTCTTTTACCTGCCTATTAAGTAGGTTAATGGTACCCGTGCTAAGGGTAGTGCTATCTACCTCAAAATTTAAGTGTATTCTAATCGAATTCGAAGTAACAACCACCTTTTCCACACGATTTTTAGGACCCATAAAATTGGGCTCGAAAATGGAGTTTTCCATACCCGGGGTTCCACCTACTTCGCTTTCTGAAAATCGGTAGTTATTGGAGCCAAGGCATTTTCCTCCAGGGTTTATGATTTCTAAACTCCACCCACCATTATTTTTCTCAACCGGTAGAAACCAATTAGCGTTATATGCAAGAGAATCCACCATATCCTGGTGGTGAATAATACTTACTACAGCACTTTGGTTGGGTAATTGAAAAGTGGAATTGGTTCTTACTGCGTTCGAAATGGAGTCCAGTGTTGTTTCCCCTGGAGGTATTAGAAGAAGGTATGTTTCTGGCGCAATCAGAAAATGGGGGAGGGGAATAACTTTCTCATTGAGATACAAAGTAAAGCTGTCGCTCGAAATGTATTGGTTCGATGTATTAAACAGCTCAATGTATTCGGTCTCTGGCAGACCAACTGATGGAGAGGGGTCTATCATTAATTCCGAGATGATTAGCTCCAGAGGCTTTGGTGAAAATCCAACCAGAAAATGAATGGGTAGGGAACTGGACAAGGATGAATTTCCCAACTTATCCGAAAAGGAGGGATAGGATAAAAGTTGGGTTGAATTATTGGCGAAGGAAGCAGTCCAGAATAAAAGGATGCTATCGGCCTCACCAACTATGGAGTCGGGTACCCTTCCTTCTACATTAAATTCGCTTTTATCGTAATCGTGAGAGACTTCTTCACTCAGGAAAAGGGCTATGCTATTTAACCCACGAGCTATTGCCGAGTCTACTTTTGGGGCTATCTGTTCCCTGAGGCCGGATAGACTTAAGTTATCGAACCAAAATTTATCAGATCGAGTTGAGGTGTAATTGGGCTCTAGGACAAAAAACCATGGTTGGAAATCGAGATTAAAATCAATAGTATCGTCCATTAACACCTCATTCAGAGCATTTCGTATGGTCATGGATAGGAGACCTCCAACAAGAGATATATCGATAGAAATATGGACTACACTGGAGTCTAGGATATCCGCCTTCGATTGCAATAGGGTCAAATGCTCCTCATTACTTTTAGTTTTCAACTTAATGTCATCGGCGCTAGAACCAATTTCCATATACAGTGTATTTATCATGGATTCGGGCTTATGATGATCTGCCAGAAGGTGCACCGTGCAGTTGTTGCTAGATGAGGGGTTAAAATCGAAACCAAAGACTCCATGAAACAGCAGGGAGTCTGAAACAGAACTAGATAGATATAGATTGGCTGTTGACCGTTCTGCTGGGGCATTTAAATACAAGCGTCCGTTTTGGACATTGAATTTTGTATTTTCGCCAGCCCAAGACGGGTTGGATGTAAAATTTCCATCACTAAAATCGTCGTAAAACTGAGCATTTACGGTGCTTAGCGAAAAAAGCGATAGAAAAATTAGTGGCAGGTAATTTTTCATGTTAGGAACGTTTCTTTATATAAGATATGAAAATAGCGGTAGTTGGAGCCACCGGAATGGTGGGATGTGAGATGGTTAAAGTTCTAGAGGAGTTTAAAATTCCTGTTACTGAGTTAATCCCAGTGGCATCGGAAAGCTCTTTTGGAAAAAAGGTAGAGTTTAAGGGTAAATCCTACTCAGTTATAGGAATAGAGCAAGCTCTTTCATTAAAGCCAGACATAGCCTTGTTTAGTGCTGGTGGAGCTTTGTCGCAGCAATGGGCGCCAAGATTTGCAGAAATGGGAGTTACGGTAATTGATAACTCTTCTGCTTGGAGAATGGACCCCAATGTTAAATTAGTGGTTCCAGAAATTAACGGATCAACGCTTACCAAAAGCGATAAAATTATTGCCAATCCAAACTGTTCAACTATTCAGCTGGTAATGGTATTAAGCCCAATTCACAGGGAATTTGGTGTAAATAGAGTTGTAATCTCTACCTACCAGTCGGTAACAGGTACAGGTGTAAAAGCCGTTCAGCAATTAGAAAGAGAAGAGCGCGGTGAAAAAGGGGACATGGTATATCCTTATGCAATTCACCGTAACTGTATTCCTCACTGCGATGTTTTTATGGAAAATGGATACACCAAAGAGGAAATGAAATTGGTGAACGAAACTGTAAAAATCCTTGGAGACGAACAGGTTAGGGTAACTGCAACAGCAGTTCGTGTGCCAGTTGTTGGAGGTCACTCCGAAAGCGTGAACATATCAGTTGACAAAGCCTTTGAAATTCCTGCAGTGCGCAAATTATTGGCGGAAACTAAAGGAGTTCAGGTACAGGATAATACTGAGGTAAACGCATATCCTACGCCAAATGCAGCTCAGGGTAAAAACGATGTGTTTGTAGGAAGAATAAGAAGAGACTTTACTACCGACAATACATTAAACCTTTGGATTGTAGCAGATAACCTTAGAAAAGGAGCGGCAACCAACGCAGTGCAAATTGCACAACATCTAATCGAGAATAAACTCGTTTAATTCGTAGTTAGATATTTTTTCTGAAATAATATTAGCATCCCGACGCCAACAGAGATAGCGGTGTCGGCGATGTTAAATATAGGTCTGAAGAATACCATGTAATCCCCACCTACAAAGGGAACCCAATTTGGCCAATGGCCTTCCACAATTGGGAAATAAAGCATATCAACAACCTTTCCCTGAAGAAATTTTCCATACCCCCCTGCTTCAGGGAGAAATTCGGCAACGTTGTAGGGCGATGATGCCGAGAATATTACACCATAAAATAGGCTGTCAATCAAATTTCCTAAGGCCCCTGCAAAAATTAGGGATATGGCTATAATAAAGCCTTTGCTTGGTAGTTTAATGGCCTTTTTAAATAGGTAATATCCAATAGCAATGATAGCGGCAAAGCGGAATAGCGTTAGGAGTACTTTTCCAATAGTACCCCCAAATGCCAATCCAAATGCCATTCCAGGATTTTCGATAAAATGGATGTAAAACCAATCACCAAATACAGAGATGCTCTCCCCGTAATGCATACTTAGTTTGATCCAGAATTTCGAAATCTGGTCAACAAGTAATACAGCTGAAATTATTATGATAGATAATCTCACCCCTAGTTACCCTGCATATTGTTTTTAGCATCTATGCTTAAGGTGGCGTGGGGCACCAATCTCAATCTTTCTTTACGGATTAATTTACCGGTAGCACGGCATATTCCGTACGTTTTGTTTTCAATTCTTATTAGTGCCGCGTTTAAGTTTTTAATAAACTTCTCTTGGCGAACTGCTAATTGAGCCATCTCTTCACGACTAAGGCTGTCCGAACCGTCTTCCATCATTTTAAAAGATGGAGAAGTGTCGTCGGTTCCATTATTATTGTTGGATAGCTGTTCCTTTAGAAGCTTTAGATCAATTTTAGCTTCTTCTAATTTTTTAAGGATTAGCTCCTTGAATTCTGATAACTCTTCGTCGGAATATCTTACTAATTCAGCCATTCTAATTGGTTTTTTCTAATTCTAAACGAGTTTCAAAGCCTTCTTCAATCTCAATGTTCATCGAAGTTTCAGAATTAAGCTGGCTTACAAGCTCTAATTCATCAGCCAAAACTTCGCTGCAAATGTAGTCTTTATTGGCATTAACCGCCGCTGCTAAGTCTCCGTGTTCTTGGATTTTAACCATAATTCGGTCGGTTACTTCTAAGCCTTTTTCCTTTCTAAAATTTTGTATTCTATTTACGAGTTCTCTTGCTATTCCCTCGCGCTTTAATTCCTCCGAAATTTCTAAATCCAAGGCAACAGTAATTCCACCCTCCGAAGCTACTCTCCAACCAGGGATATCCTTAGTAGATATTTCAACGTCTTCGGTGGTGATTTTATGATTTGCTCCCTCTATTTCAATAGTAGCTTCCCCACTTTTTTCTAGAGCGTTAATGGCATCCTGATTGAAAGCGCTTATAATACCCGCGGCGGCTTTCATTTGTTTTCCGAAGATGGGCCCCAATTTTTTGAAGTTGGGCTTTATGGTTTTAACAAAAACCGAATCATCCTTAATTAACTCAAGTTGTTTAAGGTTTACTTCGGCCAAAATAAGGTCCTCAACCGCCTTTATTTGGTTTTCCACCTTGTTGTCCATTACTGGAACCATAGCCTTTAATAGCGGCTGTCTAACCCTAATATTTTCTTGTTTTCGGATGGACAGGATGATAGAACAGATTTTCTGAGCTAGACCCATTCTCTCTTCTAAATCCTCATCTATTTCTCCCGCTTTTGCAATCGGCATATCCTGAAGGTGTACCGACTCTGCACCGGGGTTGAGGTTTCTAAATAATTGGTCCATGTAAAATGGTGCAATAGGACTAGAAAGTACAGCTACCACCTCTAAACAGTGCATTAGGGTTTGGTAAGCTGCTATCTTATCCTCGGTGTAATCTCCTCTCCAAAAACGTTTTCTGCAAAGGCGAACATACCAGTTACTTAGATCATTTACCACAAACTCTTGGATTAACCTTCCTGCTTTGGTAGGCTCATAAGCTTCAAACGCAGCATCTACTTGTTTGCAAAGGCTATTAAGTTTGGAGATAATCCATCTATCTATTTCTGGACGATTCTGAAGTGGAACTATTGTTTCATCCTTAGAAAATCCATCTACGTTGGCATATAGTGCAAAAAAGGAATAACAATTGTGCAGTGCTCTAAAGAATTTCCTTTGAATCTCAACGATACCTTCTTCGTCAAACTTTAAGTTATCCCAAGGCTGAGCATTGGTAATCATATACCAGCGGGTGGCGTCAGGCCCATATTGAGATAACGTTTTAAACGGGTCTACTGCATTGCCAAGACGCTTGGACATTTTTTGTCCGTTTTTGTCCAGTACAAGCCCATTGGAAACAACGTTTTTATATGCTACCGAGTCAAAACACAAGGCACCAATTACATGCAGGGTAAAAAACCAACCTCTTGTTTGATCTACTCCTTCCGCTATAAAATCTGCAGGAAATGCCTTTTGTTGGTCAACCAAGTCCTTGTTTTCAAATGGATAATGCAGTTGGGCATAAGGCATAGATCCTGAGTCGAACCAAACATCTATCAAATCCTTTTCTCTAAACAGCTTATCACCTGAATCCGAAACCAATACGATTTCGTCTACAATGTGCTTATGTAGGTCTATCTTGTCGTAGTTCTCCTCTGAAAAGTCGTTTGGTACAAATCCTTCAAACGGGTTCGTTTTCATTACTCCTGCCGCAATAGACTTCTCTATTTCCTGAGTAAGCTCCTCTACAGACCCAATACATTTGATTTCCTTGCCGTCTTCAGATCTCCAAATAGGGATAGGAATTCCCCAAAATCTACTTCTGGATAAATTCCAATCATTTAGATTCTCTAACCAGTTTCCAAAACGACCAGTTCCTGTGCTTTCAGGCTTCCAGTTTATTTCCTTATTAAGGTTAATTAACCGGTCTTTTACAGCAGTAGTTTTTATGAACCAAGAATCTAGAGGATAGTACAGTACGGGCTTATCTGTTCTCCAGCAATGAGGGTAACTATGTTCGTACTTTTCAATTTTAAAGGCCTTGCCTTCTAATTTTAGTTTTAGGCCAATTCTTTCATCAACCGAAAGGTAATTCTTAAGGTTGGGGATTATCGATTTAAGAGCTTCCTTCTGCTTTTCAAATTCGGTGGCTAACTCCTCTTCTGTTAGGTATTCAGCTTTAACGTATTCACCTCCTAAACCAAAGGTTTCATCAGAAATTTGGTCAACAAATTTTCCTCTAAGGTCCACCAGCGGAACTAGATTTCCGTTTTCGTTAAGAATTAACATTGGCGGAACCCCAGCTTTTTCAGCAACACGAGCATCGTCGGCACCAAAGGTTGGCGCGGTATGAACAATACCCGTACCATCTTCGGTAGTAACAAAGTCTCCTTCTATTATTCTAAAAGCTTTTTCAGGATTTTGGTAGGGAAGGGCGTAGGGAAGTAATTGCTCGTATTTTAATCCAACTAACTCCGCACCAGTAAAGGTTTTAAGAATTTTGTACGGGATTTTTTTGTCCTTTTCTGGATTGTAATCCAAGCTTTCACTATCGAAATACTTTTTCCCAAAGTTCTTGTTTACCAGCGCTTCGGCAAGAATTAGCTTTACGTTTTCGTTGGTGTATTGGTTGTAGGTGTCCACCAATACGTATTTAATTTTCGGTCCTACCGTTAATGCGGTATTCGATGGCAGCGTCCAAGGAGTTGTCGTCCAGGCTAGAAAATGAACATTATCAAACCCAATCTTATCGGTGTCTACCAACTTAAACTGGGCTACAATAGTAGAGTCCTTTACGTTTTTGTAACATCCAGGTTGGTTAAGCTCATGAGAACTTAATCCGGTTCCCGCTTTAGGGGAGTAAGGCTGAATTGTATAGCCTTTGTAAAGAAGGTCTTTAGAATAAATTTGTTTCAATAACCACCAAACCGACTCCATGTATTTGGGCTTGTAGGTTATGTATGGCTGATCCATATCTACCCAATACCCCATTTTTTCGGTTAGGTCGCCCCAAACGTCCGTGTATTTCATTACGGCCTTTTTACAGGCTTCGTTGTATTCGTCTATGGTAATTTTACTACCAATGTCTTCCTTGGTAATACCCAATTCCTTTTCCACCCCAAGTTCCACAGGTAAACCATGGGTGTCCCAACCTGCTTTGCGATTTACGCTATATCCTTTTAAGGTTTTGTAACGGCAAAAAATGTCTTTGATACTACGAGATAGTACATGGTGAATTCCCGGTAAACCGTTTGCGGATGGAGGTCCCTCGTAAAATACAAATGGGGTTTTGTCCTCATCCTTGCGCTCAGATTTCTTAAAGGTATTGGAGCTTTTCCAGTACGCTAAAACCTCATCTGCTATTTTGGGTAAATTAAGTTGATCGTATTCCTTGAAAGACTTTGCCATGTCTGCACCTTGGTTTGAAAGTCCGCAAAGATACTAAGTTGATGCAAACCAATTATTTAATAATTACACGAGCATTTCGTTCCGTTCCTTTGTACCAAGTTCTCAGGATATATACACCTGGAGAAAAATCGTTTAAGTCAATTTCAACAAATCGCTGTGCATTCGGATAATCCATGCTAAGCACCTGTTCTCCATCCATTTTAAATAGGCCCAGATTTTCAATTAAGTAAGATCGAGATCTGCTTAGTACTACTAATTTCGAGTGGGCAGGATTGGGAAGCACATCAATGAAGTTTGATGAATATAAACTAGGGGCACCCACTAGTTTGGTCTCCATTAAAACCTCGTTTTCTGGGTCGATATCTACATCATCGATTAAAAAATCTGCGGATAACAAAAATTTTTGCTCGCTTTGCACCAAGTTAACTACGATGGTAGTGTCGCGTTCTGTACCCTTTAATTTTACGGGTATGTGTAAGTTGAAAATAGTACCATCATCAATTTTAGATCGCTGGGTAAGACTTAGTAGTATTTGGTTGTTTGTTCCATCCCAGCCATAGTTTACTACAGGGTAAGAAGGAAGGTAAATCCATTGCTGGAAAAAATCATTTAAATCCAGATTGGATGCATTTTCAATCTCCTTTTGCAAATCTGTGGTTGTTGCAAACCCCTTGGTTTTGTAATTGGTTAAAAAATTGCGCAACCCTTCAAAGAAAATATCATCTCCAACTCGTTTTCGCAGCATATGTAGAACAAATGCGCCTTTAGCGTATGTGGTGGAGTAATCAAAAAGTTGAGATACGTTGTTGGTATCGTAGGCGAAAACACTAAGTTGCGGTTTTCGCATGGCGTTGTCCTTCAATAGTTTTAACCAAGCCCGAAAGCCTTCTTCATTCGAAAAACGCTCGTGCCCAAGGGCGTTTAGGTAAGTGGCAAATCCTTCGTTAATCCAAATGTCTTGCCAAGATCCACAGGTTACAAGGTTTCCAAACCATTGATGTGCCAACTCATGGGCAATTAAATCAAATGAGAAGCTGCCCATAAAGCTCATGGTTTGATGCTCCATTCCTCCTCCCCATTCCCATTCGGCATGTCCATATTTTTCATTCATGTATGGATATGGAGTAAACAGGGAATCGAAATAATGCATTAAAGCAGCTGTAGTATCAATTCGTTTGCGCTCAAAGTCTATGTTTTCTGGGTAAACAAAATTTTGAAAGAACAAGTCACCTTCCCTAAGATTTAGGGTGTAATTGTATTCCTCATAATTTGAAATGGAAAAAGCGACTAAATAAAAATTGATGGGATAATAATGGACCCACTTTTCAGTGGCCCATTGCCCATCTTCCACCCGGCTTTGTAACAAGCCGTTGGCAGCACTTTTAAACTCTTTTAGAAAGGTTAGATTCAGTTCTAAAGTATCGGTTTTGTAGTTCAGTTGCTGTAGGGTCGGCAACCAATCCTTTGCGCCATATGGTTCAGAAAGGGTGGATAAAACGGGTACGCCATTGTGATGTTGCAGTTGGTAAGATCGGCTCCCTAATGTGCTTGGGTTTCCTTCATATTTAATAGTAACCTGGTGGTTTCCATTATTTGATATGATTTTGTTTAGGGACAATTTGTCGGCTAGGTGGGTAAAGGGCACAGTATCACCGTCATAGAGAACATACTCAACTTGGTTATTGTTGTGTAAATCGAAAGCCAAATTGCCCGATTTTTTCGCTTTTATGGAAAGGGTTACAGTGGCATCAAGGTAGCCGGTGTATACATCCGTTTTTAAATGGGCCAGCACTTTAGAAATGGTGTAGTTTCCGTGGTTAGATTTATGTATTGAACGCCCTTGGGTAAAATCAGAGTCCATTAAATGGCTACAGTACGATTCGGGCTGCACTTGGGCTTTACCAACATAGAAAATAGACAGAAAGAGGGCAAAGAGAAATATCCCGATAAATTTCATGCGCTAAATATACCACCTTGAGGTCACTCATTGGTCCACGTGAGAGTGGTCACATGTTATATTTTCTGAAATGGGCATTTTTGATAGGTAGGGGGATAAAATCTAAAGGCTATGGAAAATTCTAGGCAAAACATATCAGACTTGGTATCATTCCCAGTTATTATTCATCAAACAAAAAATTCCTTTTACATCAAGGTGGGAGATGATAATAGCAGGCCGGAAGATTTCGACTTGATTATAGAAGATGGTCACTTAACCATAGCAAGTAATCAGTCTGCGCCCAAACAACGCCATTTATTCCTGCATACGGTTAATGGCAAAAATGTGGCCAATATACCAGAATATGATAAGCCCAGGGCTAGGGCAATATCCTGGTTTGCAAACTCCCTTCGTGTAGTTAAAAGTGTGTTTTTTACATTTTAAAAAAGAGTTATGAATAAAATTAAATCATTAGCAGACCTAGTTAGGGAACTGAATTCATGTAGTCTTGATAGCAGTTGTTATCTGGATACATTGAAAAGAATGGAGTTAAATACATCGGAACTGGAGCAGTTTTATAGTTGGAGTGAAGATAATTATACCCGAAATAGCGTTTATGAAAACGAGTTGTTTGAATTAATTGTGGTTTGTTTTGAAAAGGGGCAAAAGTCTCCAATCCACGATTATCATTCAAACGAGGCATGGATAACAGTTCTTTCTGGTAAGATGAGGGAGGAAAAGTTTCGACTCCACCCTCAGGTCAAAAAATTGGAAAAATTAAGTTCGGTAAATCTACTTCCAGGAGATTTCACTTTCATTAGTGGACAGGTAGGTATCCATCGGTATTACAATGTTTATGAAACAAGGTCTGTTTGTCTTTGCCTATATTCGAAACCTGTTAAAACTTGGCGTGTGTACGACGAAAGTACTAGTGAGTTCAAATTAGTTGATACGTGGTATAATCAACGGCCTGAATCGTACTTAGAACCGATAAAATTGTAAATTGGGCTATTGAACTTAATACTTTGTCGCTGTTAAAACACAATTTGCTAACCACCGACCTCAGCAAATTCTTGTTTCACCAAAATACAAACCCTGCATTTCTATGTAATGAAGGGGGTGAGATTCTTGAGGTAAACGAAGCTGCCATAAATTATTTGGGCTTCGACAAGAAATACTTTGACTCTCTCAAAGTACAGCGACTTTTTATAAGATCACAGAGAATCCTTGTTGGGTCCATTCTAAAAAGCTTGATTTCCGGTAACCGGGATGCAGAGTTAAGACAAGAACTATTTGTACTAAACGAAGAATCGGAGCAGTATCCTGTAATTGCTGGGTTTAATTTACTCCGTGATGAAGGTGAGAGTAATTTCCTAATAACATTAAAAGATATTAGTTCAAGGTCTAATAATAAAAATCACAATGGTGGGATTGCTGCCCCAATTTTAGATCGTAAAAACAAAGCGCTTGGTTCTAGCGAAGAATTGTACCGAATAGTATCTCGAAACTTTCCCAACGGTGTTATCAGTGTTTTCGATCGAGACTTCAACTATCTATTCGCAGAGGGTAAGGAGCTTTACCGCATGGGAATTACCAGTGAAAAGTTGGTGGGGACCAATTATCTAGATCGATTGCCGCTTGGGCTCCACGACGAAATTAAGGAGAAACTCCAAGGGGTTCTTGATGGCAAGAATCAAACCTTCGAAATTTCTCATAAGGATAACCACTACATTTTAAACGCCTCTGGATTAGAGTCGGCAACCGGTGCAATTGATCGGATTCTGCTTGTTGAAATAAACAACACGCAACAAAAAAGGGCAGAAAAGGAAATAAAAAGGGCATTTGAAAAAGAGCGTCAACTCAATGAGTTAAAATCTCGCTTTGTGAGTATGGCGTCACATGAATTCAGAACACCGCTAAGTACTATACTATCCTCTATAAATTTGATGCTCAGGTATTTGGACCACCCAAATGGGGCGGAAAAAATCAAAAAGCATGGACAAAAGATAGCCTCTTCCGTAAAGAATTTAACTTCTATCCTAAACGACTTTTTATCGATCGATAAGCTGGAAGAAGGTAAAGTAGAATTGCACCCAAGTAAATTCAACTTCAGTCAATTGGTGCGCAATATGGTTGACGATCTAGAGGAGCACCTTAAAGATGGTCAAGAGTTTCAGTTGGTATTGCCAGATGATCAACCGGTATTTCAAGATCCAAATATTCTTAGAAATGTGATTATCAATTTACTTACCAACGCCATAAAGTATTCTCACGAAAACCAGGAAATTATGGTTAAGGTTTGGGAAATTAGGAATAGGGTTTTTCTTGAGGTTCAAGACTATGGAATTGGAATTCCTGAGGAGGAACAAGCACAATTATTCGAAAGGTTTTTTAGAGCCAAAAACGCATTTAATTTACAAGGCACAGGTCTAGGTCTCAACATTGTAAAAAGATATGTTGACCTAATACACGGAAAAATTTCTTTTTTTAGCAGAGAACAAGAAGGAACTACCTTTACTGTTCAATTCCCCAAAAAATTTAAAAATGAAGAAAATATTAGTCATTGAGGATAACCCAGATGTAAGGGAAAATATTTGTGAGGTATTAGAATTAGCCAGTTATGATGTTATTCCTGCATCCGATGGTTATGAGGGGGTTAAAAAGGCAAAGGACGTTAGTCCAGACCTTATACTTTGTGATATTATGATGCCAGGTCTCGATGGATACGGCGTTTTATATATGTTGAGCAAAAACCCCGAAACGGCAAATATTCCTTTCATTTATTTGTCTGCCAAGGCGGATAAAAGTGATATCAGAAAGGGAATGAACCTTGGGGCGGACGATTATCTCACCAAGCCATTTGAAGAAATGGAACTGCTGAATGCAGTAGAAACACGTTTGAAAAAGCACGAGCAATACCAAATTCGTGGTGAGGGAGTAGAAGCACTGGAAAATCTTGTTCACGATGTTAGAGGTAAAGAGGCCTTACAGGAGTTAAAGGAAAATACCACGCACAAAACTTTTAAGGCAAAGGAGGATATTTATCGCGAAGGTGATAGCAGCAATAATCTGTTCTTTATTTACAAAGGAAAGGTTAAGCTTTGGAGAATAAGCGAAACCGGTAAGGAGCTTATAACCACTTTAGCCGCACCAAACGATTATTTTGGGTATACCTCTATTATTGAAGGAGAACCTTATCCAGATACTGCGACGGCACTGGAGGAAACGGAAATTGCAATCATTGGAAGAACGCAGTTTCTAGACCTAATGAAGCAACATAGAGATATAGCTAATCTCTTTATCAAATTGTTGAGTAACAACCTTGCGGAAAAGGAGGCGAGACTATTAAAATTGGCTTATTCTTCGGTAAGAGAAAGAGTAGCCGACTCCATTAAGAACTTCCTTTCTAAGCAAGACCATAATATAATCTCTGTTGCCAGAGACGATTTGGCCCACTTGGCTGGAACGGCAACCGAAACATTAATTAGGGTATTATCCGACTTTAAGGAAGAAGGGATAATCGAAATCAACGGACGAGAAATTCGAGTGATTAAGCCCGAGAGATTCGATGATATCTATCGTTTCGTTTAAAAATAGGTGATCTTTTGAGAGGAGTCACGGTCTGCGATGACTCCCCTCACCCACTTCAGGCGGCCATCAAAGTATCTTTGTATACAATTGATGGCCGTTTTATGTTTACAGGAATTGTACCATATAATCACACCCCTCTTGGGTTGAAATTTTTGAGTAATGCACTCAAAAATTTGCACCTGCTGAGTAATGAGCTGGTGCTGTGTTATGTTCCTCAAAACGGATTTTCGAATACAGAGGAGATTAACTTGATCGAAAGGCAATATCAAAATGCAATTTTGCATCGACAGTTGGCCCAATTCCTCAGAGCAAATTTCTTAGAGAATTACGCAGTTGATTTTGCAGGAGTGGTTAGCTCATTTAGCGAGTTAAACAGCATAGCTATAAAATATCAAGCAGATGTAGTGTTTAATGGCATTACAGGTAAGGTAGGTGCCTCGGGGTACTTTTACTCCAATCAATCTCTGTACGAATTAAATGAGGAAGCTAGTTGGTCTATTATCAACCTTACAGATGAACTGGTAAACAGCGCTTGTTTCATCAGCAATCACAGCAGTCCATTTTTTGGGCATGATGAATTGCGAACGGTCTTTAATCACAATAACAAAAGTTTTGTCCATATCAATAGTGAGCGCGGTAGAGAGGATTTTGAAAATTTCGATGTGAAAAAGAAAAAAGCCGAACGTGCATTGGGCTTTAAGTTCGATAGATATGAACAAGTGATTACCTCCGTTCCAATATCCACAATAAAGAGTTTAGTCTCAAAAAGGGGTTTGAAATCTTTGATTTTGGAGTTGGAACAAAAATATATTCCCAACTATCACGAAGGCTTAAATAGCTTGTTTTCCCTGTGTGAGAAGAAAAATTGTGCAATTAGTGTAATAAAAAATTTGAGTAGAAATGGGGGCGGAAGCATACAAGCCTATGGGCAACTTGCTTAAGAAAAGAACTATGGCATTTACAGACGTTTTTAAAAACTTAGGTTCATCCAAGAGTACCGAGAGGAAACTCCAGAATGAATATTTACCAAGCACGCTTATAGTCGCTACCGACTTTTCGGAAGGGGCCAGATCTGCTATGATTAATGCTGTAAATACATTTTTACCAGCACTTAAGAAGATTATATTACTTAACGCCTACAGCGTGCCCAGTATAAGTATTGGCTCCCTAGTAACCGTTAAAGACATACTTTTTCAGCTTTCGGAGGAAGGGCTGGAGGAAGAATTAAAAGTTCTGGAGAAACATTTGGGTTCCACTGCAGTAGAAATAGAGGTGTTGAGTAAAAACGGAGAGCTTTTCGAAATTATTAATGAGTTTAAGCTCGGCGAAGAAAGACCCATGGTTTGCCTAGGCACCACGGGAGCAAGCAATGTAGAAAACGTTTACCATGGTCATACAACCGTACAAACTACACAGAAATTAAGCAATATCCCGGTCTTCACCCTTCCCCTTGGTCGTAAACTTAGCAAACCGAAAAATGTAATTTATATTTCCGATATTCAGGAGATAGAAAATATAACTCGGATAGATACCGTGGTTGGATGTTCTCTAGCTTTTGGAACCACGATTCATGTGGCTCACATCTCGGAGCGAAACATTCTACAGCCCTCAAGAATAACCGCAGCAGATAGAGACTTGATGCCATTTTATAAAGAGTTATACCCCAACGCTAACTTTACATATCAAACCCTTAATGGTATAGAGGATATCGGTCAGCAATTAAGCAACTTGGCTGAGAACTACCGAGCAGATTTTATCTATATGGTGGTCAAAGAAGACGGTTTCCTTAATGATGTGTTTGGAGAGAAATATTTAGCTGAAAAAACATATTTCAATCAACTGCCAACAATTATTTATAGGGTAGAAGATTAAAAGAAAATTATACATTTGTCGCCAATTGGGGGATTAGCTCAGTTGGCTAGAGCGTTTGACTGGCAGTCAAAAGGTCATCGGTTCGACTCCGATATTCTCCACATTTTTTTTCCCATCCTCGGTTTTCGGGGGTGGGTTTTTTATTTAAACACTTCTGTAGGGTGAGAATACTTAAAGGTATACCCTACTTTACGAAGTTTTTCACTCGAAATCCACTTACTCTCATTTATCACTTTAAACCTAGGAGTAGGAATTCCTAAATGCCTGCATGCCAATGTGTAGAATTCACTCTTTTTAATTTTACCCGGCTCAACAGCATTATACAACCCTGTTTCATTTGGTTTGCTGGAAATAAAATATTCGATTACTCCAACCGCATCTTCTTCGGTAATCATATTTACCCATCCATCTGAAATTTCAGATTTGTTTTTCATCCAATTACCTGGGTGTCGGGTAGTTGTGTTGTATAAACCTCCAAAGCGAATAACTAACAAGTGCTTCGCAACCCGCTTCACTATTTGCTCTGCCTTAAATACTGTGGGATTGCTAGGTGTCTTAATACTGCAATCTTCGCTAAATTCGCCAGAGCTGGGATAGGCGCTGGTACTACTTGCCAAAATGATTCTTTTTTCCCTCAGGTATTCCGTTGTTTCACTAAGGTTTTGAAGGTAATCGGAGTCCTTCGAGGGTGGAACAGCTATAACCACGGTTCCAATATTTGCTAATTGTTTGGATTGGAATTTTTCACCTAAGCTGTACTGGAAAACATCAAGTCCATCTTGGCTTAACTCAACACATCTTTCTATAGATCTGGTTGTGCAAAGCACGGAGCAACCATTTAGTTTTAGTGAACTTGCTAATGATCTTCCAAGCCACCCACAACCTATAATTAAAATGGTAGCCATATCCCTAAAGGTTATTTATCAAATCTTCTATGGAGGTATATTTTTTAGTGTTCAGAACTAACTCATTTTCAGAAATTAGCAATGCCTCCTCACCTTTTTCCACTTTAATGCAGTTAATGCCCTTGCGCCTTAAAGCATTTACCACCCAGTACTCCATTAAATTATTGTCGGCAAAATATCTTATCGATTTATGAGACTCGAGGCAAAATTCAAAGTTTCCGGATAGCTTGTTAAATGCGATTTCCCCGGAATTAAAAGTTTTAGAAAGCAATCCATTTAATGCCAACTCTTCGGGAATATCTTGATATGCGCCATCTTCGGTTAGTAAAACAATCCTATCTGCTATTTTTAAACCGAGCTCTAGGTCGTGAGTACTACACATAATGCCCTTCCCTTCTTTTTCGGCAAGCTTTTTCAAAATTATAAAGGTTTCAAGACGTGCATTTACATCTAGGTGTGCTGCGGGTTCGTCGAGCACAATGTATTTGGTAGATTGGGCTAGGGCCCGAGCTAAATAAACCTTTTGAAGTTCCCCATCACTGAGGGTGTCCACATAACGATTCTTAAATTTAGAAATCTTCAGTAATTCTAAATATTCGTCAATCTTATTTTCATCCAACTTGTGATGTAAAGGTTGAATACCAATTAAGTCTTTTACCGTTAAATGGGGCACAGCGGGGTTGGATGAAGCCACGTACGAAATTAACTGACTTCGTTCGGCAAGGGAAGTGGCATTTAGGCTTAGTTTGTTAATTTTAATTACCCCTTGCAAACTTGGAATTAATCCCAAAAGGGTTTTGATTAAGGTAGATTTACCTATCCCATTTTTTCCAATTAAAAGAGTGAGTTCTCCTGGGGCGATCGCAATATTAATGGGGCCAAAACTGCGCTGTGGGTAGCCAAAAAGTAAATCTTGGGTTTTAATCATTTTCCAGACCTTTTAATGATACTAATTACCACAGGAGCTCCAATCAACGAGGTTATAACATTTATGGGTAGAACAATATCGGATATCGCATTTTCGGCCACCCATTGGCACCAAACCATAAAAACTGCCCCAAAAACAATTGCCAAGCGCAAAAGCTTTTGGTGAACATTGGTGTTCAAAATAAGTCGGCAAAAATGAGGAATAGCCAATCCGACAAAAGCGAGGGGCCCAACATAGGCGGTTATTATCCCCGCCAACAAACAGGTAGTGGCGAGAATTAAGAAGCTCGTTCTTTGAAAGTTTATTCCAAGCGAAATCGCATAGTTTTTACCTAGCAGAAGAGCATCGAGTTTTTTGGCATTTAAAAGTGCAGTTCCCAGACCAACAGCAATGATGGGGAGTAAAATTTTTAAATCTTCTAACTGAACGTTAAGCAGGCTTCCCATACTCCAGACCAGGAAATATTTTATTTCTGAACCACCAGAAAAATATTCTAATATGCTCACCATTGCAGATGTAAAGCTGGCCCACATTAATCCGACAATTAATAGATTTGTTGAACTCTGAATTCGTCTTGCTGCAAGTAAAATGATAGACATTACTACTGCGGAACCTAGCATTGCCGACCCGATAAGTCCGATGTGAGAAAAGTATGTAGAGCCAAGACCTATTGCTCCTGCCCCCATGATAAATACAGCTACGCCTAAACTTGCTCCCGAACTCACACCCAAAACAAAGGGACCTGCAAGGGCATTTCTGAAATAGGATTGCATGAGTACACCACAAGTGGCTATTGCGGAACCCGATAATACCGCTGCCATAATTTTTGGAAGGCGAAATTGTTTGAATACCAGCAGCTTTTGGGGAGAAATTTTTTCCGGACTAAGTATGTCCTCCAATCCAATGCCAAACAAGCCAGAACTTAGGTGCGCCCAAATCCCCACAATTAATAGAAGGGATAAAATGAAATATATATTCTTTCTAATGAGTTTTTCCAATGTTGATATAAAAATGTTTTGGCTCCAACCCAGATTTTATTGCTACAAAATCCTCTAATAATCTTGATGGATATACCGTGCTAAGTTCCCAGAAAGCATTGGATCCATCTTCCGCTAAAAGCTTGTTCGGCGCCCAAATTTCGGATTGAATATCCTTATTTAAATATTGTAAACGAGGCTCTTCTGATAACAAACAATCAAAAGTTTTACAAGAGCCATGATAAATCCATTTTTGTGAATTATTGAGTGCTGTAAAAGCTTGTTCGGCACTTATAGGCGAGCTTGCAGTTCCTGATAAACTATCTAGCGTAAGGGTTAACCCTGTTTTTCTAAAAACCTTATTTAAATAACTATCAGTATTCGGACAATACCAAATACCCTGATATGCATTTCCAGAAAAAATATAAGTTTTTTGGTCTGGAGAGGGGTCTGATATACGCTTATAATCTTCTTCCTCTTTTTTGAAAATTTGTAGTGCTTTATTCTCTTTGCCAGTGAGATATCCAAAGGCGATTAGCCATTCAGCCTTACCAAGAGGGTGTTCCTCTTTCCACTCCCAAACGCGCGTGGGGGAAATATTTAATTTCTTTGATTTTTCCGCCCATCCAGGTAAATCGTCAAAACCTGAAATGGTAACAATGGAAACACCACTTTCCAGAATTTTCTCTGCTCCTATCGAGCTTATTTGTCCGAGTTCTATTATATCTCCGTGCTTACAACTGTTTTTTAGAGCCCTACTGGCGTGAAATCGGCAAAAATCAACGGCTCTTATATTTTCAATTGCATCCAGAACATCTATAAAGGCGGTATGCGTCGCACTCAGACATGCAAAATTGTGGATGCTATTTACTTTTACCGTGTCAATATCCCTTTTGTTATTAGGGTTAATGCTTAGAAGTAGTGTATCGCTACCCCTTGTAATCACCCTGAAAAAATTGGCATATTTTGGATTAAATAGCTCGCCTACTTGGGTATTATCGGGCTGTTTTGGAGCACAAGCAATAACAAAAGTGCAAATCCCTAGAAAAAGAAATTTTTGTAACGATTTAAGATCCATTCGCATCGTTTATTTACCTCAAATTTGGGTAACTCAATAATTTTAAAGCCCAGTTCCTCGTAGGTTTTTCTTAGCAGGGTTTCCATTTTTTTGGCTTCCTGTTTACTTTCCTTTCGCTCTGGGTCCGAAGCGTAAATTTCATCCCAAAAAGGACAAAAAATTACTTCAGGGTGTAAATCTAAAGCTTCAAGGGAATTTATGTATGGCTGAACCTGGTTACTTCCCGAGTTTTTTAGGTACGCGATTACGTCTGGGATGCAGCGGTCGGTAAAACAGACTTCATTTTGAGCATTCTGATTTAGGATATAATTCTTGACTTTTTCACTAAACAGATCATTATTCTTCCAGGGCAGGGCTTGGCTGTCTGGGTTTTTCATCTCTTGTTGAATAATGATTCGTGCGGCTTCCGGCAGAACTGGGTATCCAAGTGAACTAAGTCTGGATATTATGCTAGTTTTCCCAGAGCCCGGAGGCCCGGTAATTATGATTCTAAGCATATCATAACCAAGGTGTTAAATGATGTATATCAAATTATGGGGTTTTCCCCCGCAAGATGTGAATAATATGTTGTTTAAAATGTAGATTTACTGTTGATAGAAAATATCTTAGTTCCTCATCGTAATACAATGGCAAAAATATTAGTTGCAGAAGACGAAAGAATGATGCTTAAAAGTTTGTCTTTTAAGTTATCAAAAGAAGGTCATGAAGTAGACACCGCCGAAAATGGTCGGGATGCATGGGAGTTAATCCAGCGAAATAAGTACGATTTAGTTTTGGCAGACATCATTATGCCATTCGTTACTGGAATGGAGTTGTTGGAAAGAATAAAAAACAACCCCAGCACAAAGGATATTCCCGTAATAATGCTTACCGCATTGGGGCAGGAAGACACTGTTCTTCAAGCATTTGAAATTGGAGCGGACGACTTCATGACAAAACCATTTAGTCCCAACGAATTGTTGGTTAGGATTAGAAAAATAGCGCAATAACAAATATGTCGAGTTGGCTAGAATTTTACTTTTTCAACTCGCACTATCCTACCCGGATAGCGGCATGGATGGGGTCTGTTCTTTTATTCACCTCTATTGCGCTTATTATTTTTATTTTCATCAGTAGGAAAACTACACAGCGACGAAACAGTAAAATAGAACGTTTTACAGATAAGTACGAAACGCTGATTACCAATATTCTTTTCGAAGACACTTATGCATCGTACTCCAAGGGCTACGAGAAAATTGTAGAGTCTATATCCAGCAAGGGTTTTGATAAGGTGAAGAGGGAAACCTTGGTGCACGTTATTCTCAAAGCCAAGGAAAACATAATGGGGGAAAGTGATAAGGTATTAACCACGTTTTATCACGAGTTAAACCTCAGAAAATATGCGCTCAGGGACCTTAAAAGAGGGCAGTGGGAGGATAAGGCTTTTGTTCTTCAAGAATTAGGGAAAATGGATGTTAGGGAGTCTCTTCCTACCATTATGAAGTATACCGATCACCCTAATCCAATTCTTAGAGCAGAAGCACAATATGCGGCTATTGACTTAGCAGGAGAAAGAGCACTGGGGTTTCTACAAGACCTTAGGTATCCTTTAAGTCGCTGGCAACAAATTAGAATTACGCAGGAACTTGATAAACTTGAAGCAGCAAACATCCCCCAGTTCTATTATTTGTTGGATGAAAAAAATAAATCTGTAGTTCTTTTTGGGCTGCGTCTAATTGCCCATTTTAATCAGGTAGAGGGAGCAGAAAAGTTATATAAAATGGTAAACCATAACGACGATGACGTCCTTATGGAGTTAGCGAAAACTGCAAAGCATCTTGAAATTGATGGTATAGTTCCCAAATTTCTTCAACAATTTAATTCGTACTCCACTGAAGTTAAAGTTGCAGTGGTAGATGCCATTGGGGAAATCGGAAACCCCTATGATCATATTGACTTTTTATTTAAGCTCCTTGAGGTAAAAGAATACAGGGTTGCTAAAGCGGCTGCTAGAAGTTTGTATTCATTGTCGAATGGAAAAATTACGAGCGAAATGTTACAAAGAGCGGGTAACAGAGCTCTATTTCTAAAGCACGTTATTGATGAGCGGAAACATTAGTGAATTCATAAGGATAATAATATCAACATTCGAAACGGGTATATTTTTCTATGCCGTTTTTGTGATGTTGAGCTACCTAACGGTTTCCATCCTCTCGATCGCAACTATTAGGACCTACTTTAAAAGGAAATCATTTACCGATACAGATTCCCTTTTGAGGTCGAATATTGCTCCAGGAATTTCTGTATTAGCTCCAGCATACAACGAAGGGGAAACTGTAGTTGAAAATGTTCGAAGCTTATTAGCCTTAAAATATCCAAACTTCAACGTAATAGTTATTAACGACGGCAGTACCGACGACACACTTCAAAAATGTATTGAGGCATTTGATTTACAAGCCGATTATTTTGCTGTAAGGCAAACGGTAAAAACCCAAAAGGTTAAAGCGGTTTACCGATCAAGAAATAGAAGTTTTAACCGACTTATTGTGGTTGATAAAGTGAATGGAGGTAAGGCCGATGCATTAAATGTTGGGCTTAACATTTCAGAAATGCCCTATGTTACCTGCATCGATGTGGATTGTATCTTAACAGAAGATGCGTTATTAAAACTTACCAAACCATTTGTCGATGAAACCGACAAAAAAGTAATTGCTTCTGGAGGTGTGGTAAGGGTAGCAAATGGCTGTGAAATACAAGATGGAAAAATATTAGGGGTTAGGGCTCCTAAAAAGATGATTGCGCGATACCAAGCCATGGAATACCTTAGAACCTTTCTCCTAGGTAGAGTAGGTTGGACCTACTTCGATGGGATGATGCTAATTTCCGGGGCAATTGGGATTTTTGATCGTGAATTAGCTCTAAAGGTAAAGGGTTATGATGAGCGTACAGTAGGCGAGGATATGGAAATCGTTATCCGGATGCGTAAATATATGATGCGTAAAAAACTGGCCTACAAAGTAAGCTTTGTTCCAGATCCACTTTGCTGGACAGAGGTGCCAGAATCGTGGAAATCTTTGGCTAAACAAAGAAATAGATGGACCAGAGGTACCATTGAAACGTTGCGAATGCACAAGGACATTCTATTCAATCCCCGATATAAAAGAATGGGACTTTTATCCTACCCTTACTGGGTAATTTTCGAGTGGTTAGCACCACTTTTCGAAATTTTTGGAATTGTAATTACCTTTTACTTAGCATTGTTTGGAGTATTGAATATACCTTATTTCTTGGCCATGATATTTTTGGTGTATTCCTTTAGTGTAACCTATTCAATGATTGCACTTTTAATAGAGGAGTTAACCTTTTATCAATACCATAGATTAAGGGACATATTAAAATTGTTTGCTGCGGCGTTAACGGAACCTTTCGTATTTCACCCCTACATTTTGTACTGCGCCCTCCGTGGAAATTACGATTTCTTGGTTGGTAAAAAAACCTGGGAGAAGTTCGAAAGAAAAGGGTTTACCGCAGAAGCAAGACAAGTGAACGCCCCGGAATATGGCAACCAAAAAAGAGTCCAAACTAGATAATAACTTTTCTGATTTAGAGTCAGTTGCTTCCCTCATCGATGATATTGTTAAGAGGGGTAAAATTAATACTGCCGATAAAGAAAAGCTTGCCGCTGCTGCTCAGTACTTAAAGGAAAAAGACGGTAAGAGTTCAAATTCTGATGCTGGCTCCTCCATTGGAATGTTTTCTTGGTGGGTTGGAACAGAAAAAGTAGATTGGAATGAAGCTCTTTTCAACATTTTCGGACTTCCTAAAAACGAAAAAATCACGCCTCAGAAATATTTTGAATTCGTTCATCCCGATGATGTTGAAACCATGAATAAAGTGGTGAACAAGGCGGTTCAGGAAAAGGGATCTTATAGAATAAGACATAGAATAGTAAAGGGAGACGGTAGTATTGGTTGGTTGGATTACCAAGGTAAAATAACCCTTGATGCAAAAAACAACGAAGTTCTTCATGGCATAGTCCGTGAATCGGATACCACCATAACCAGGAAATTAGACTCAGGTAAGGTTTACCAAATTTTGTCCAACCATTCCTCGGAGATTATAGCTTTTACCGATCTCGAAGGAAAAATAGAAGATGTAAACGTTGCGGTATTCGAACAACTAGGATGGTTTCCAACTGATTTGAAAGGAAAGTCAATTTGGACTTTCGTTCATACCGATCAATATCAAAATCTTTTAAGCCTTTGGGAGGAAGCCGTTGAAAAACCTAAATACGAATGGCTTGGAAATGTGCGTTTGAAGGGGAAATCTGGAGTCTACACTTGGTTTTCTGTTAAAGCACTCCCTATTGCCAATGAAAAGGGAGAATTGGACTCCATGCTATTGGTGGCTGAAAACGCCGAAAAGAAAACAGGTTTTGTTCCGGGATATGAAATGGAATCTAGGTTTAGTGGCATCAGTGAGGAAATTTCCGAGTTTGCTATTATTGGATTAGACGCTAATAATAGAATACGACTTTGGAATAAAGGAGCTGAGCGTATTTATAATTTTAAAATTGAGGAGGTTAGTGGACAAGATTTTCTTCGCTTTTTAAAACCTTCTGGAATAGAGAAAACCTCACCCGAAGAAATATTCGAAAATGCCTTTCAGAGTAAAAAGAAGAAAGAATGGTTTGGTTGGATGAAAGTAAAGGATGGTCAAGATTTTTGGGGTCATGTTATAATAAATCCGCAGTTAACCCCAGATAAAGACGACATTCTAGGCTTTACCCTTTTGGTACGAAATCTTTCGGAAAGGAAATTCTCCGATGCAAGGTTTCAATCCTTCCTCGAAATGGGATCGGACTCCACCATTATCATGGACGAAAAAGGAAAAATATTTCTCGTTAACCGGAAAACAGAAGAAACCTTTGGTTATCCTCGAGAAGAGTTATTAGGAAAGTCCATCGACATTCTTGTGCCAGATAGTTATAAAGATGCACATAAACACCATAGAAAAGAGTATTTCAAAGACCCTCAAGCTCGACCTATGGGACAGGGCTCAGAATTATATGCCAAAAGAAAAAATGGTGAAATTTTTCCTGTAGAAATAAGCTTAAGTCCAGTACAAACCGAAAAAGGGTTATTGGTGCTTTCTAGTGTTAGGGATGTTTCTCAACGCCTGGAAAACGAACGGAAATTGCGTAATGCTGCCAGAGAGCTTAATCTATCCTACCAGCGATTACAGGGAATAATAGACTCCTCTCAAGACCTAATTGCAGCCGTTGATATTAACTACAACTTTATAGCATTTAACCGTGCTTTTAAGGCATACTTCGACAAGGAACATGATACTAATATCCAAGCTGGAGATAATATTAAGACCATATTCTCTGAGGCAAAACCAGATAAAAGAGTCCTAGAACCGTACTGGGAAAAGGCTCTAAAAGGACAGGAGTTCAGCTTTGAGTTAAAGGTAAATATTGATGGTACTCGAGAGGGATATCAGAATGTAACCTTCAACTCCATAAGAGACCAGAATAAGAGGTTGCTAGGAGCCGCACACGTAATTAGAGATATCACTGAAGAATTTCGTCAAAAGGAAATTCTTAAACGTAGTGAGGATATGCTCAATGATGCGCAGGCCTTTGCTCAGATTGGTTCTTTTGAATACGACATTAAGCTAGATGAGATTTATTGCTCTGATGCGGTATTCGAACTTCTCGGTATCCCAAAGCAAAAAATAAAAGTCGATGCAGATTTACTGCGACTTGTAAGTGTAAACGATAGAAAAGAACTTACTCAGGCATTTATAACGCTTATTGAGGAAGGAAAACCGTTCCATAAGCTCCTTCATGTAAATAGAATTGATGATGGGCGAGAAATAGTGATAAGCTGTTCCGCTAGATCGAGGATTACCGCCAATGCTAATCCAGGAATTATTGGAGTTATACAGGATGAAACTCTAGATTACAAAATACAGGAAGAATTAAAGCAAGCCAAAGAAAAGGCTGAGGAAACCGCAAAATTGAAGCAGAATTTCGTTGCCAATGTGAGTCACGAAATTAGAACTCCGATGAATGCCATACTTGGGTTTAGCCGCTTTTTAATGGAGGCAAATGTGGATAATGAGCTTAAGGATTATGCTACCAACATATACTCATCGGCTGAGAACCTGTTAGTACTAATTGATGATATTCTGGATTTCTCGAAACTGGAAGCGGGCAAAGTAAAAGTGGAGAATACCGATTTCGATCTGAAGTCTACTATCCAACAAGTTTACAAGCTGTTTAAACTGAAAGCCTCCCAAAAGAATATTGGTCTGGAAGTAGACTGGGATGATAAAGTTTATGCGGCCTACAAAGGTGATCCATATCGCATTAATCAGATGCTAATAAACCTTGTCGGCAACGCCATTAAGTTTACAGAAAAAGGTAAAATCACTATTTCGGTATCTGTGGCAAGGGAAACCAAAACCAAACAAGATATAGAAATTGCAGTTCGAGATACTGGAATAGGCATACCCAAAGAAAAGCTCAATAGTATTTTTCAAAGCTTTAGCCAGGCCGAAGGAGACACTACCAGAAAGTATGGTGGTAGTGGGTTGGGACTGAGTATTGTAAAGAATTTGCTGAACATTTTAAAAGGTGAAATAAGTGTAGATAGTGAAGTAGGTAAAGGATCAGAATTCACCCTGAAATTCCCAATTAAAAAAGGAAATCCGAAGAATTTATCTCTTTCAGAAAAGGTGGATGTTGAACATAAAACTGGACAAGGTTATTCTGTGTTAATCGCCGAGGATAATCTTAATAATCAGATTATAACAGCAAAACTGCTACGCGATGTTGGGTTTGATGTAAAAGTTGCTTCAAACGGAAGTGAGGCTGTAGACCTGTACGATGAATACACATTTGATCTCATTCTGATGGATATCCAAATGCCGATAATGGATGGGTTGGAGGCAATGAAGCAGATAAAGCTTAAGGAGAAAAACAAAAAAAGTACGCCAATAATAGCCTTAACAGCTCACGCGTTGGTTGAGGAAAAAGAAAGGTACTTAAAGGCAGGAATGAATGACTATGTTTCTAAGCCCTTTAAACCGGATGAATTATACCAAGTGGTTTTTAAACAGCTTGGAAATGAATTACCAAGAAAGAAAGGTGATAAATCCCCTCCTGTATACGAAGATAATGGAGCCTCACCCGCTAAAAATGCGGAAAACATGAAGCCAGACAAACCTGTAGACTTAGCCTATCTTCGAGAGATGGTGGGTAACGATCAGGATGTTGTGGATGAAATGATAGATATTTTTAAAGAGGATACGCCAGGATACCTTAAGGCGATATATGAAAACCTTAATACCGAAACTTGGGAACCTATTGCAAAGGCTTGTCATACCCTCAAGTCCTCAATTGGATTTGTTGGGCGATCAGATTTAGTGGAGCTTGCAAAGGGCCTTCAATTACAAAAGGAAAAACCTGCCGATAATGCGCCTATCAGGGATACCTTAAATTACTTCACAGAGGAGATAGAGAAGGTTTTGGAGTACTTAAATGCAAATCCAGAAATAACTAAAGTCCCAGAGTCCGATGTATAAAGGTAATGGGGTGCAGGGCTTTACGATTTTTAAGATCTTTAATTTGATGTCTGCAGCTTGTTCCAGCGGCAATTAACACGCTATCTTGTTTAATCTTGGGAAGTAATTTGTTATTTGCAATCGCTTTTGAGATTTGGTAATTTTTTTTCTGATAGCCGAAAAACCCCGCCATTCCACAACATCCCGAATCTAAGGTCTCCACCTCTTGATATCCCAAAATTTTTAGAATCTCCTGAACCTGGGGTTTTCCAACCAGGGCTTTATGGTGACAGTGTTCATGGATTTGAATAGGTTTTTTGGACTCCAGGTCATTAAATTTCGGAGTTCCGTGATCGGAAAAGTGTTCCAAAAGAAAGGAGTCATAACCTTTAATCTTACCTGCCAATTCTTGGCATAACTTTAAATGATTATCCCCACATAGATCTAACCACTCCTCTTTTAATCCCAAATAAGCGCTGGGTTCTATTCCAATAAGCTCATTAACCTCATACTTTTTTAGCAAGTTTATATTGTTGTGTATAAGCTTTTTTGCATGTTTCAAATCTCCCATGGATATGGCGGAACGAGCACTTTCAAATGGAGGGAGAATACCAACATCGAGCTTTAAAAATTGAGTAATTTTTTGCAGCTCGATTACCAATTTGGGAGATTCAACAGCAGTAAATTCATCCACATATATCCATATACCAGATTTTGATGGTATAAAGGGAATTGCTTCAAATGAAAAGTTTGGCGCCGATCTTTTGCTTGAGATTTGTAACGGGCCTCTTAATAATGGGAAAAGGAGGCTAGCTGGAGCTCTAAGTGCTCTGGCTTTTAAAAGCACACCATAACCTCTTGAAATTGCCCACTGGGCTAGTTTAAATGAATTTTTGGAGTTCTGGTAGGACACTTCTGCCTTTATTTTGGCCATATCCACATTACTGGGGCATTCTCTTTTACAAGCTTTGCAGGAAATACAATATTCTAAGGCCTTCTTTAATTCTGGATTGTTTAAGTCTGGGTTTCCCTTAGCTAGAGTTCGTCTTAAAATATTCGCTCTTCCCCGTGTGCTGTCTTTTTCATCTTTTGTGGCCTGATAGCTCGGACAAAGGGTTCCTGCAATTATTTCACTTTTAACACAGTCTCCAGAACCATTGCAAAGCTCAACTGCCCCTTGCAAGCTTTTAAATTGCCTGAAGTGAAACCCAGTATTTAACTCCGGTTTATGGTAATGGACAGAAAACCGTAGATTTTCAATTGGATGTGGCGTTTCAACAATTTTTCCAGGATTGAAAAGATGTTCTGGATCCCATAATCGCTTAACATCTTGGAAGAGTTTGTAAATCCTTTCGCCATACATGGTTTTTATGAAATACCCCCTAAGTCGGCCATCACCGTGTTCTCCACTTAAAGCACCGCGGTATTTCTTTACCAAAAGGGCAACATCCATTGCGATATCAAAAAATGCCTTTCTGCCCGCATCCGATTTTAAATCCAATACGGGTCTTAAATGAAGTTCTCCACTTCCTGCATGCGCATAATGAACGGCACTTAGATTTCTCTTTTGCAGTGCCACATTAAACTCTTGGATATATGCAGGCAAGTCAATGGGGTCAACAGCAGTATCTTCTACTACCGCAACAGGTTTAGCATCTCCAGGTATATTAGATAGAAGTCCCAGACCTGCTTTACGTAGGTTCCAAACCCTATTCATGTCATCGCCTTGAACGATGGAATGGTCGGCTATTAATCCAAGATGCACCACCTCCTTGGTTAAACCATTTAATTTCTGCTCCAAAATATTCTCCTCCTCTTCACAGAATTCAACCACTAATATGGCTCCGGGATTACCCTTGATGAAAAAACGGTTTTCCTGCTGTCCAATTTGATTCTCTGTACAGCGAATTATGTTGTCATCTATAAGCTCAGAAGCGGTGGGATTGTAGTTAAGAGCTGAAATATTGGTCTTTAGGGCGAAATCGACACTGCTGCACATAAGGCAAAGCAGCGCCTGATGTTTTCCTGGGAGAGGGGAAAGATTAATTTTAGCCTGGGTAATAACACCTAATGTTCCTTCGCTACCTGCAAATAACTTGCATAGGTCTAGTTCCCCGTTTTCTTGTAAAACGCAGTCGAGGGCATAACCATGATTTCTTCTAGAAATATTTGACTTCGGATAGACCGCTTTAATTTCAGCTAAGGTTTGGTCATCTAGAAAGCCCTTTAACTTATTACATAAATTCTCTACAAAAGGATCGGGTTTTATACCTCTTCCAATATGGTGCTCCTTTCCATCGGCACCAATAAATTTTAATTCCAGTAGATGGTTGCGAACGGATCCATAAACAATGGAGCGAGATCCACAGGAATTATTTCCTATCATCCCTCCTATGGTGCAGCGATTAGTTGTTGAAGTTTCTGGGCCAAAATAAAGCCCGTGTTTGTCCAGCTCAAAATTTAATTCATCCCGCACGACACCGGGTTCTACCCAGGCATATTTTTCTTTGGCATTTATTTCTATGACCTTTTTTAGGTATTTAGAACTATCAACAACCAACCCATTTCCAACTACTTGCCCAGCAAGCGATGTTCCGGCTCCTCTTGGAATGATTGGCGTTTTATGCTTTAGCGCTACCCTCACCACCTCTTTAAATGCATCTATGTCTTTTGGTATTGCTACGGCCAAAGGGTCTTCAGAATAAACGGAAGCATCGGTGGCATACAATCCGATAGCCAGCGCGGAGTTATCCCAAATACCATTCCAATCTTTACTTAGTTCGGATCGAATGCTTTTTAAGGCCGGAATTTTTGATGACATAAAATGATTTTGGTCATAAAAACCTGAAAAACAATGCTTTACAAGGGTTTTAGCTGGTTTTTAGTTATCGAAATTTAGGGAATAATAGGTATGATATTTTAGAAAAAGGAAATAACTTCAATGCCCTTTGCGGAAGTAATATGGAAATATCGGTTAGGGAAATCCAGGAGCGAGATAATATCTCGATGGAACAGATTATCAAAAGGAGTCTGGAGGAATATGGAATGGCCATTGAGGGAACGGTATATACCGATCCTGTTATAAGGCAATTATCTAAGAGTTACGGGGGTGGGAGAGCCGCATATTTTGTGGTGGAGATTAAAGGTGAAACTGTTGGAGGAGGAGGGATAGCTCCGCTTTCTGGCGCTGATGAAGACGTATGTGAACTACAAAGAATGTTTGTCTCTGGGCTTCATCGGGGAAAGGGTATAGGATATGGTCTTCTGAAGCATTGTATCGATTTTGCGCAAAAAGCAGGGTACAAGTTTTGTTACCTTGAAAGCTCGGAAAAATTAAGCGATGCCATTCGATTATACGAGCGGTTTGGGTTCAAATATTTGGACGACAAAATGGGTGATACAGGACATTTTTCTTGTAAAACCTATATGGGAATGAAAATCTAAAATCAATAAATATGTTCTCTATGGATTTATCCGTTCTGGCAAATAGCGCCAGAACAGCACACACAGCCCTACCCGTTTTTACTTGCAACAACCATGTTGTAGAGTTGGTTTTAAACCGAAATTTTGAGGAGTCTTGGCAGTGTTTTGTCAATTCACAGGCTTTTTATCTGGTTTTAGATGGTGAGTTAGAGTTTCTGCATGCCAATGGGGCTCGAGTCGGAGTAAAGAAGGGAGAATACATTATTGTAGATAAGGGGAACCCATTTCAGTTAACGGATACAGGCAGATGCAATTATTTAACAATTCATCAAAAAGATGTGTCGGGACCACATCACAAATTCAGTAAAAGTCACTCGGAATTTATAAAAGGAAATTTGTTCAAGGACCTTAAATTTAAACCTTTGGAACTGAACGATCACCAGATTCAATTGCTAACGAACCAGAATAACAACACCGACGAGGCATTTGTAGATTCGGATAGAACAGTGTTTGTTATGGATGGTGAAATGACCATTGCGGATGTGTATGGTGAGCTTACCTTAAAAGCTCAAGAGACCGTAAATATCCCAGCTTACGATTTTCACCGTTTGTTTATTGACGAAAACTCAAGAGGATTTACGTTTCAACAGAAAGATGCAAGGATGGTTTTTCTGAGCAATCAGTAATAAAAAATACAAAAGGGAAGGCCGGATTTATTCGGCCTTTTTTTATGATGCTTTACCAAATAAACTCCCCAGTAAAGGAAGTAAGGACTGATTGATTTTTGTTGGATTTAGTGGTTTATGGAAATAACCCATAACCCTAGAATAGTTGCTGGCTCTTATTTGATCCGCAATATCACTTGAAGAAGTGAGCATAAGGATTAAATAATCTGGAAACCCGATTGGGTGCTCTTTTTCTAACTTGCTTAGCAGATCGAAGCCAGAAAGGTCGGGCATGTTAATATCGAGTAATACCAGCGTGCTTCTTGCATCATCTTGGTTTGATCCTTCTGGGGAGCAAAACCATTGGAAGGCCTCTCTTGGATTATCAAAAATTAATATTGGAGAGGAAAAGCCACAAGCCGCCAACATTTTACGATTCACCAGATTGTCAACCCGATTATCGTCAATAAGAATAATGCGTTTTAGATTCATGATTTTTTCTCAGTAGTAAGGTCTGGAATGGCGAGACAAAATCTTGTTCCACGGTCTCCAGAGTACTCCAAAGATAAATCACCTCCAAGCCGCTTGGCTATTTTTTTTGATAGATATAACCCGAGTCCCGTTGAATGTATTGCTGGGTTCGCTCGGTAAAACATGTTGAATATTTTTTCTTGGTGTTGAGGTAAGATTCCAGGCCCATTGTCCTCCACACAGAACAGGATGTAGTCCTTAATTCTTTTAGATGAAAACTTCACCTCCAGTTTTTTCCCTTCCGTGTACGCGTGGTTTAAAATGTTATCCATTAAGTTTCTTAAAATGGTTTCAAACGCGCCTTTGTCTGTATACAAATCCATTATTTCCAAGTCAAATTTAATCTTGTTAGATAGGTCCGAAAAGTATTCTTCGCACATAATCACAAGCATGGATTTAATGAAAATGGTTTCTACATTAAGGGGGTTGTGTTGGTATTTGGTCACTAAAGCAAGACTGTCAAGAATTTGATAGGCATCGTCAATCATTTCCTCGAACGCCTCTGCAATTTCATTGTCTATTCCAGTTAACTTTAGATTTTCAAGAAGGCCTTCCATAGAGGAGATGGGCCCCCTTAAGTCATGAGAGGCTCGGTAAATTAGTTGCTCCATTTCCGAGTTCAACTCTTTTAGTCTTTCCTCCGACTCCCGTTCTGCGGTTTTATCGCTAATTACCTTAATAATTTGTCTCGAATCGCCATCATAAATTTCCGATAGACTGATTTCCACCCAAACTGAATCTCCAAATTTATTGAGTAATTCTACCTCTCTTCTTCCCTCTGTTCTACTTATAAGTGGAACAAATTCAGGCGGATTTTTTAATAATTGAACCCAGCGGATTTTGTTTAATTCCCCCTCTGAGTATCCTATCATTTTTTGAAATGCGCGGTTGGTGAAAATAATTTGGTTTCTGTCGTCAAGAAGAACCAAGCCCTCACTCATAGCAGTAACCAGCTTCTTGTTCCGCTCAATTTCGGCTTCTAATTTCCGTTGTGTTAATTTTTTTTCTGAGGATAACCGCACTTCGTGCATCACCCGCTCTAGGGCAATAGGAAGTTTCTCCAGACTTTCTTTGCTGATGTAGTCCTTAGCACCAAGCTTTAAGAACTCCACGGCTTTTTCTTCACCGATATAGCCGCTAACAACCACAAAAGGGGCGTCGAAGTTATTTTCCTTTATGAAATTTAATGCATCAATTCCTGTGAATCCTTGCAGGCTGTAGTCCGAAATAATGATGTCAGGTGGATTGAAGGTAACCTGCTCTTTAAATTTTTCAAAACTGTCTACTCTGTTGGGTATTATCTTAAAATGCCCTTTTTCCAAGGCACGCACAATTAGGGTATAATCCTCATCGGAATCTTCTAAAAAAAGTACGATTAATTCATGCTTTTTATCCAACATTAGGGGCTCTATTTATTCCAACCCAATATTCACTTAAATGGGAAATTACCGATTTAAATTGGCTAAAATGGTTGGGCTTTACAACATAACTGTTTACTCCTAGACCGTAACATTCCTCAACATCTGATGATTCGTCGGAAGAGGTTAGCATTACCACTGGTAAGTTTTTAGATATAGGGTTGGTTCTGATTTGCTTTAAAACATCTTTGCCCGAAAGGCCATCCATTTTATAATCAAGAATAACCACCGAGAGTTTAGCAAGATCCTTTTTTAAGCTGAGGTAATTCAAAGCATCGGGACCGTTTGAGAACCATTTGAATTCACCTTGAAAGCCAGATTTTTCAATCGCGCGTTTTATTAGTTCCGCATCTTCGGGCGAATCTTCTACTAACACTACCGTTTTATCAATTATCATAAGAGGGTTTTTGGAAATGCAATTTTAAACTTTGCGCCTTGGTTTGGTTGTGATTCGCCCCAAATGGAAGCTTGATGTTTGTCAAGTATTCTTTTGGTCATGGCAAGCCCCACACCCAAGCCTTTAAAATCATTATCGGAGTGTAATCTATCAAAAACGCTAAATAATTTATCGGACAATTTTGGATCGAATCCTATTCCGTTATCAGAAACGGTAATGGTGTGGTTTTTATCACAAGCTTCATGGGATACTGTTATTACGGGTTTGTCTTCCTTGGAGGAGTATTTTATAGCATTGCCCAAAAGGTTAATAAATACCTGCTCCAGCAGTTTTTCGTTGCCATAAATCGAAGGCAGTTCGGCAATTTCAACTTTTACATTTTCCGAATGAGAATTGTGTTCTAGGCAGGTTTCCCAACTGCTTTTTAAAACCGCATTTAAATTAACGGTTTCGAATTTGGGTTTGAATTTACTTAACCTCGAAAAGGCCAATAAATTTTCAATTAGCTGCCCCATTTTAAAGGCGTTATTTTTAATGACTCCCAGCTTCCTTTTTGCTTCAGGGTCCAGATCTTTTTCAAAATCCTCTAGAATCATTTCAGCAAAACCATTTATTGCTCTGATTGGGGCTCTTAAATCGTGAGATACACTGTAGGTAAACGCCTCGAGTTCTTCTGTTCTCGATTTTACTTTTTTCTCTAGGGTTTTGTTGAGCTCCTCCAAACGAATTTGGTTTTCTACCAGTTCCGTTATTTCGTGTCCAGTGCCTTGCAGTGCAAATAGCTCCCCGTCCTTTAATATTCTTTCGCCCCTACCTTCTAACCACTTTACTTGGTCACCACATAAAATTCTGTGTTTTACCACATAGGGTTCACCCGATTCTATGCATTTTTGTATGGCAGCATTCAACTTTCCTTGGTCATCTGGATGCAAAAGTTTTTGAAAGGCCTCAAGTGAAAGAGGTGTTTTATCGGGTACTTCATATATTTCGTATAATGCCTTAGACCATGTTATTTGGTTCGTTTTAATTTCCCATTTCCAACTACCAATTTTCGCAATACGCTGTGCATTTTCTAACAATTTCTGTTTTTCATGCAATAGATTATTAAGGTTAACTAACTCCTTTTGCTGAGACACCATGTAGGTGATATCCATGGTTGAACCTTGGATTTTATGTAGTTTCCCTTCCTTAAGCCTTACTTCGCCTCTTGATTCTAAATAAATGATTTCACCATTTGGTTTTTTAGCTCTATGGTGAATGGTAAAAGGTTTATGATCTGCCCGGACTTTTTTAACGGTATTTATTAGCAATTCTTGGTCTTCTTGAACTGACCGATTTATAAATTTCCAGAAGTCATCGAATTCAGATTCTGGATAACCGTATATATCCTGCAGTGATTTTGATAAATAAACTTTCCCGCTTGGTTCATCATAAATCCAGCTCCCGACCTTACCAAGACGCTGTGACATTTCAAGGGCCTGGTTACTTTCTTCTAATTGGTTTTTGTAGTAGGTAATCTCTTCTCCAAGGGTATTTAAGCCAAGAGCTATTGCGTCTATTTCGTCGTTTTTTTCTGAAATTGTGGCGGATTTCGAAAAGTCTAGTTTGCTGTATTCTAGCAATACATCCAATATGTTTTCTAACCGCTTTTTACGCTCTGTAAGATGTATACTAGAATGTAGCTTTTCGGTTAACAGTGCGCAAAATGTGGGGGAGAATTCTGGGAAATCTTCCGGACTAAGCGCTCCCACAGAAATAGCAGCCTCTAGCCTTTTCTGAAGTTGGATTAAGGGCCCATTATTTGATTCACCATTTACCATGTTTAAAAGATAGTCATTCTAATTTATAGATAGGGTTTAATCCACTTAAGGGCGGATTCTACGTTGGAGAACATCTTAACTGGATAATCTTGCCTTTTAATCCCGAAAAATAGATTTGCAGCCATCCGGCCAAGAGGAGAATAGTTAACCATGGCCAATGCTTTAATGTATTTAGGCAAAATCTCGGCCATGTAGTCTCTAACTTCCTTTGAGCTTCGAGTTTGAGGGTTTACAATGGTTAGCCAGGCAATTTTTTCATCCCCATGATCTATTGCCCATTGCCGTTCACTTTCCTTGATAAATTCTATAGTAGATTCCGGCACGTTCTTCCAAGGAACGGAAATAAACAACCCATCCGGTGAAAACCACTGTATACCAGAAATATCAGTTTTAATCTTGGCTCCAGGGTGAGGTAGGATTTCTTGAGAGAATAATTCGTTGTAGTCCATTAAATAAAAATAGCCGTATTTACACGGCTATTTAAAATTCTTTGACCAACGAATAAACTTGGGGAATGAGTCGAAGTTATTTGTCGAAGATTAATCGTTTACAATAATTTCTGCTTTGGAAAGTATTTTTAACTCTTCGATTAATGTTTTGTAGCGTTCTATGTCTCTCTTTCTTGCTTGATTGTACTGATCGTCGTCCCCAAAAATCGATGCTTGTTGCTCCGATTCTTTAATTACACGCTCTAAATTCTCAATTTGATTTTGATAAAATTCAAGCTTTTCGTGGATAAGGTCTCTTACGATTTCTTTGTTAGATCGCTTGGGGTTTTCATTGTCTTCATCGGTTAATCCAATGCGCTCTATTTCGGTAATTTCCGCGGTATCAATTATTTCGTGTTTAACCCACTCGTCTAACTGACGTTTGGAATAACCTTCGAAGACTACATCTTCGAAAACCATATTAAACGCTCTTATAGTTGCTTTCCAGGTTTCAGGGCTATCCCCCTTGGGAGGCTGAGGTTTTTGCAATTCGGCCATGTTGACGGTAAGTTTTACAGCCTCAAAAATAGACTTTCATCCCTGTGTTTTCCAACTTACCAAATGGTATTTACAACAATCTCTTGTTAAAATAATTTTGCCTAATTCATGGAAATTAATCCGTGCTCAATTATACTGCTATTTATCCCCTTAATTCCCTTGTTAAGCACGAACACGGTAAGCCCCAAACTGGCAAGTAATTTAGCTCCAGCAGTAGCCCTTGCACCAGTCTCACAATACATAAATACCCTAGTATCTGGATCCAGATTGTTGCTTACAGTTCCAAAAAACTCTTGGGTTATATCAAGATTTTTGGCGCCATGGATATGATGTTTCAGAAACTCCTTGTTAGTCCGTACATCAATTAGAATTTTTTTATCTAAGGCTTTGTACAGAGTAAAAAACTCCTCGCTGTCTAATTCTCTGGTCTGTCCTTTAATATTGCCGAATTCCGATTGCATGACACTTATTTTATTGAATACCCTAAATTTCCGAAAGAGAGGCCTAACGGTTGATTGCGTTTTACGAAGGAGCGAAATCATCCGACGAAGCGCTTGCTTCGTCAGATGGTTTTAAATATCTATATCTCGGCAATAGGGTCTGGATTTCCGTCTGGATCTCCTTGTACATTGCTACTGCTGCTGGGTAATCCATTTTTAATTAATACAATCCCAGCTACATGAGGTGCCGCCATAGAGGTTCCACTCATCGTTCTATATCCTTTGTTTTTATATGTTGAGTACACACTTTGTCCGGGTGCTGCGAAATCTACAGGGGGATTACCATAATTGGAGAATCCTGCCCAATAATCTCCTGACCTAGAGGCTGAAACAGTAATAAGGAAAGGGCCGTTGGCTCTTGCTGGCGAATGTAAGTTGGCATGTCTTCTGCTGTTTCCGGCCGCCATTACATACCAAGTTCCAGTAAGTGATGCAGACTGCACCGCCCAGTCTAATAGGCTATTGGCTCCTCCAGACAAACTCATATTTGCAACATCTCCCGGTAGCGATAATCCTGCGGTGTAGTCTATACCCGCGATTACATCCGATAAAAGTCCCGATCCGTTTCCACCTAAAACTTTTACAGAAACAACTGTGGCTCCGTAAGCCACTCCTACAACTCCAAAGTTGTTGTCAAGGGCGGCAACAGTTCCAGCAACATGGGTCCCATGGCCATGGTTATCATCGCCGCCGTTGCTCAAAAGTGTACCATCGGTAGTTGAAAAAGACTGACTTCTAATTTGGTCCACTGTTAAATCGGGATGGTCCAAATCTACACCTGTGTCTAAAATCCAAACCGTTTTACCCGAGCCATCCGCTTTTCCAGTACGTTGTACTCCCCAGGGTGTGTTTTGTGCTTTTCTTGGTGCAGAACCTCCCTCGTCGATATCATTTAGACTTATGATTTCGTCTTGGCTTATGATTTCAACGGCAGGGTGTTGCAATAATTGGTTTGCTACGTTCTCACTTAGAGCAGCCGAAAAACCAGGGTATACATTGCTGTAATAATGCGATATTTCAGGTTGGCCTATTTCCAACTCCGAAAATATCTTAGACACCGCCTTTTTTACTAAATCCTTGCCCCCAATATTCTCAATAGCATTGATTTTTAAAGTGGATTTATACTGATCTCTTAGCTTAATGACGTATTTACCTTCAACTGAATTTTCCGAGCTAAGTATGTGAGCTTCTGGGCTATGGGTTGTGATGTCTTGAATTAAATCAGCCTTCTGGCATTGATACGAGATTAGTGCAAGGGAGCTAATCCATAAAAGGTGCTTTTTCATAGTTAAAGTGTAAGGTTTGTGGGATTAATCTACGCAATTCGAAAGTGAAATACCCTTCTGAATAAAAATTAAATGAAGCCAAAAACCTTTTTATAAAATTGGATGATGGCTAAATAATTAATCAAATCTCCTCTATTTGTTTTGATTTTTAATTAGCCAGACAGTTCACGTTGAGAAATTGGAGTTTACAAGGGGGTTTGGTTTTTCTATTTTGGATTCCTTTCCCTTTTATCTAGTTCGGCACTATTGTAGTAAGTTTGACGTTCCACAATTCAAGACTTTCCGAATGACAAAATATATAGCCGGTCTAATTTTCTTCATTAGTGGTTTATCCATCATGGGACAATCGCAGTTGCGCGTGGGGTCTTGGAAAGACCATTTCTCTTTTTACAACATAAATTCAGTAGCAATTGCAGAGAATAAAATTTACGGTGCTGCGCAAGTTGGAATTGTAACGTATAATCTGTCGGATAATAGCATAAGCACCATTGGAAAAGTGGAAGGTTTATCCGATTCCAAAATTTCAACCCTCAGTTACGATGGAGCAAGTAGCACTTTAATTGTGGGCTATGAGAATGGAAATATCGACCTCATTCGCAAAAATGAAATTATTAATGTGCCAGACATCGTAAACAAGTCAATAATTGGAAGTAAGCGCATTAATAAAATTACCGTTGTAGAAGGCAGTATCGCCTACTTCGCCACCGATTTTGGAATATTGAAGCTGGATATTATTCGCGGCCTTAGCCTAGATTCCTTCTTTTTTCAAACGGACGAATTAAGTCTTGCCGTAAACGAGGTTCAGTTGTTTAAAGACAGTTTGTTTGCAGCCACTAATGCGGGAATTTTCAAGGCGCCTCTTAATAACCCACTAATTCTTGCCGACTTTAATAAATGGCAAAAATTGCCCGATTTACCGATAGGGGATGCCAATGTAAAGTCTATTACCCCTTTTAATGGCGTATTAGTTGCCGGTGCGGAGCTTGGCCAGGTAGGTGGATTTTGGAAAATGGCAGATGGTAAAAACTGGGAAACTATAATCGATAATATTTTTGATTTCGTTTTTGAATTAGATGCAGGAGACAACGAATTGTTGCTCCAATGGAGATACGAAATGTGGCATTTAGATGGCAACCTTAATTTGAAGAGGAAGATTTTCCCTCCTAGCGAAATCCCTAACTTTTTCAATCAGGCGATAATTAAAAATGGCACGGTTTGGGCGGGTTCTACAAACAGTGGTATTATAAAAATTCCAGAATCTGGTTCTACGGAGGCATTGGTAGCCAATGGACCTCGATCTAATGTTGGTTTTCGCTTAAAAAGCAACCAGCGAGATCAACTATTTGTGGGAAGTGGTGGAATAACTCCCAATTACAGTAATAACTTTAACAATGGGGGCTTGTACACTTACACTAAGGGTGTTTGGAACAATTACCATTACACCACAGAAGCAATTAACGATACCATTTTCGACATCATTCAGGTGGTTGGTAAGGATGCTGAAAATTTTTATGCTGCATCATGGGGTGATGGTTTATTAGAATTCAAAAATGGAGTCTTGAATCAGCTTTATTTTAAAGATAACTCCCCACTAGAAGTACGTTTGGAGTTTGCTACCCAGGTAAATACGGGGTTTTTAGAAATGGACATCGATGGTAATTTATGGGTGGGGAATAGTTATACCAACGAACTTCTGAAAGTGCTAAAGCCCGATGGAAATTGGTTGAGGCTAAACCTTCCTGGCTATGGGAATAGGTCTACAAACGCGGTAACTAATTTCACTTTAACCTCAGCTGGTCAAATTTGGATTACTAATGCAGGAAGAGGAATCTATGCATTTGATGCTGGAAATTTAGAGGATGAGGCGGACAATAGGGGGCGTCTTTTAGGAACTTCGGAAAACAATGGAAATCTTCCATCAAACTTGGTTTATGATGTTGCCGAGGATTGGGATGGCGACATTTGGGTTGGAACCGCTAAAGGTCCGGCGGTGTTTTACAATCCAGATTTCATATTTGAGGAGGACAACCCAAGGGCTCAACAAATTTTTATTGAGCAAGATGGAAACGTTCAAATCGTTTTGGAAACAGAGCAAATAAATGCTGTTGAAATAGATGGGGGTAATAGAAAGTGGTTTGGAACGCAGGCTTCTGGCGTTTTTCTCTTTTCGGCTGACGTTACAGAACAGATTGCGCATTTTACGACAAGTAATAGCCCTTTGATCTCTAATGAAATTATAGATCTAGAATTTTTACCTAATTCTGGGGAGTTATTTATTTCTACCTCCGAGGGTATTCAGTCGCTTAAAACGGATGCTGCTCAGCCTAAATTTGAGGTGGATGGGCTTACCGTATATCCAAACCCAGTAAGACCTGATTACAATGGCTTGCTTACCATAGATGGTTTTGCTCAGGATTCAAAAGTTAAAATTACCAGTACCGATGGACGATTGATTCGCAATCTCCTAAGTAATGGAGCGAGAGCAACCTGGGATTTAAACAACAACGATGGAGTTAGAGTAGGTACTGGGGTATACCTAATTATGGGTTCAGATATTTTTGGGGAACAAAAAGAATTGGGTCGCGTATTAGTGGTTCGCAACTAATGAAAAAGCAAAAAGCCATTGTTCTTCGTTCTATAAATCACTCTGAAAGCTCGCTTATAGTAAATCTAGTAGGGGAACATGGCGATTCTCTGGGGCTAATGGCTAAGGGGATTAAAAAAAGTAAACGCATACAACCTGTGTCCATTTCTCGCCCGCTTTCTTTGGTGGAAATAGAATATTATCCTGCAAAAAAAGGCAGTCTGCATCTTTTAAAAAGCTACAGCGATTTATATGCCCAGATAAATATGGACCGTCGTCCCGAGGTTATGTGCTTTCGCCAATTTGCTGCCGAAATGTTGTTGCGTTTTGCAAGTCAACACCCAGAGGGATCGGAGGTGTTTAAAATAGGGGCTTGGGCGATGGAGCAATTAACTCTGTCGACAGATTTAGTAGAGTTCCCGATTAATTTCTGTAATTCGGTTATAAGCGTTTTGGGATTACAACCCGACTGGCATTCATTTTCTGAGGGAGATGTGCTCGATTTTGCCAATGGTTGTTTTATTGGCGGAGTAAAATACCAGCCTGGACAAAAGGAAGGGTCTTGGGGTTATTGGAAAATATTAGCAAGAGAAAGTTCAGAAAGAGCGCTAAAAAATGGAAATGAGCGCTGGATGACACTAAATTTAATGTTGGATTATCTATCCTACCATCAGCCTGGTTTTCAAAATTTGAAATCACTAGAAATTATTAGGGCGGTTTTACTCTAATCCCACTTGTAATCCTAAAAGGCTAAAATCCTGTAAAATAGCATTTTGTGTTTACAATATTTGCTTAACAATTTGGTAACCGTTCATCCAAGAATTATCGTAAATGGATATGCATTGGGTACCTTTGTACCCCTTTTAGAAGATAAACCAATTATTATTACTATGCGTAAATTTACTTTATCATGCTTAGCCCTACTGGCTGGTCTTGGTTACTCTGCTTCGGCGCAAGAAGTAGAGCTTTGTAGCCAATACACCATGCAAGAAAAATTATTTCAGGAGCATCCTGAAATGAGAGCTGAGTACGAGGCCTACAATGAAAGAATGATTAAGGAGTCTCGTAAAATGATGGTGAACGGCAAGGCTGAAACAAAAGCTACTAAATACGTTATTCCAGTGGTGTTCCACGTTATCTACGAACCTGGACAAGAGACACCAAATATTAGCGATGCACAAATACACGATGCAGTCCGTATTACCAATCTTAATTTCTCAAAGCAAACACCAACTCTTAACGAGGTAATCGACGATTTTAAACCAATTATTGCCGATGCTGAAATTGAGTTCCGTTTAGCTTCTGTTGATCCTAACGGTAACTGTACTGATGGGATTAACCGCTATGAGCAAACGCTTTCTAACGGTGGTACAGACCAAGAGTACAAGTCTGGAAGACAATGGCCAACTAATAAATATGTAAACATTTACATCGTACCTAAAATTGCTTCTGGTGCAGCCGGTTATTCATACTATCCTGCTAATGGAAATGCTGTAAGAGATGGAGTTGTGTTATTACATAACTACACGGGTACCATCGGAACGAGCCAATATGGAAGAGCCTTTACCTTAGCTCATGAGTTGGGTCATTACTTAAACCTTCCTCACACTTGGGGTAACTCTAATACTCCTGGAGCAGCAAGTAACTGTGATTTAGACGACGGGATTGAGGATACTCCTAGAACAGTTGGTTCTCAAACTTGTAACACCAGTCAATCTACATGTGGATCTCTAGATAACGTGCAGAACTTCATGGATTACTCATATTGTTCTCACATGTTTACTGAAGGCCAGAAGGCAAGAATGCATGCTGCATTACAAAGCTCTACGGCTGGAAGAAACAATCTTTGGAGCGCTAACAACCTAGAGGCTACAGGTGTAAATTACGATCCACAAGTTGGAAGAGATTACTTATGTGAAGCAAGATTTGACATTAATGGTCAGTCTGTAGTTTGTCCTAAAACTGTGGTTGAATTTAAAGACAAGTCTATTTTTGGTGTTGATTCTTGGGAGTGGTCATTCCCAGGTGGAGAGCCTTCAACCAGCACAGAGCAAAACCCAAGCATAACGTATAACAACGCGGGAACTTTCGATGTAACCTTAACTGTAACTAAAGGTGAAGAAACTAGAACGGTAACTATTACTGATGCAGTAACCGTTTTAAATGATCAAATCATCCAATTACCTTTCGAAGAAGAGTTTTGGGACCCAAGCTCAATCGAAAACGGAGGAGCTTTCTCAATTTACAATGCTGATGAAGGATATACCTGGCAGCTAACCGAGGAAACTGGATACGAAGATGGTACTAGCCTTGAGTTAAGAGGTAGATATATCACAAACGAATCTATCGATGAGCTGGTTAGTGGGGTGGTAAATCTCTCTGGTTTAAACGCACCTAAAGTAACTTTTGCTTATGCTCATGCTTTGCGCACAAATACCGATCAGGATCAATTGATATTCTCTGTTTCTGAAGATTGTGGTGAGACTTATAAGCCTCTTAAGACTTTAAAGTTATTCAGCTTGAAAACGGCGCCGAATCAGCAAACAACAGAATTTACTCCTTCGGATAAATCAGAGTGGAAAACTACTGAAGTAGATCTTACTCAGTACGCAGACAAGGTTATCCGTTTTAAATTTACTTATGTTCACGATGGTGGTAATAATACCTACCTAGACCAAATTAGAGTCGCGGAGGCTACTACATCAGTAGGCGAACTTAATGCTGAAAATAGCGTTAACGTTTATCCAAATCCTAACACAGGTAACTTTACCATTTCTATGAGTAATGGGGCTGAGGTTGAGAACGTAACTGTTATGAATGCAGTTGGAAAAAATATATACAGCGTAAACCCAACCAGTCAGGATTTGAGAGTTGATCTTGGAGCCAAGGCTAACGCAGGAATTTACTTTGTAAAAATGACCATGAAAGATGGAGAAGTAACCATCAAGAAAGTTACTGTGGTTAAATAATAACGAAATATGATTTTGAAGAAAATCAACATAGGAATTCTCGCCCTTTTGGCGGGAATTTCTGGTTTAAAGGCACAGCATTTTAACTGTGGAACGGTTGAAATGACGGAAGCCTACCATGCTACCCATCCAGAATGGGCAGAAAAGGCAAGCCAGCTAGAACAGCGAATCAAAAAAATTCAAGCTTCCTCAGATGAAAAAACGGGTGCCAAAAGCAATCATCTGGTTGTCCCTATTGTATTTCATATCATCCACGATGGGGGTAGCGAAAACATTAGCGATGCTCAAATAAAGAGTGAGGTAGCCAACTTAAACCTGAGATACAACAACGAAATGTGGGATACCACAGAAGTAGCGCCAGCTTTTAAGGGGATAATTGCGGATGTTGGTATAGAATTTAGATTGCCGACAAAAGATCCTCAGGGTGAGTGCACCACTGGAATAATTAGATATAGAGATAGCAGAACAAGCAGTGCTGGCGATGAGGTCAAACAAGGTCGCCAATGGGACGCTAGAAAGTACCTAAATGTCTACGTTGTTAGGAATATTGGAAGCGGTGCAGGAGGATATGCTTACATCCCCGGAACGGTGGGGCCCGATATCGATGGAATTGTAGTAAGAAGTGATTTAACAGGTACTATTGGAACTTCGCGCGGAGGAACAAGGCAGTCTACCATGGCCCACGAAGTTGGGCATTGGTTAGGATTGCGTCACACCTGGGGGCCGACCAATACTCCGGGAATGGCTAGTAATTGCGAATTTGATGACGAGGTGGAGGACACCCCGTTAACCACAGGAGGTTTTGGCTGTAACCCTAATCGTGTCACCTGTGGATCCCTAGATAATGTTCATAATTACATGGATTATACAGGTTGTTTGGCGCGTATGTTTACCAATGGCCAAAAAGATAGAATGCTCAATTTTATTGCTGGGAACATTGGTGATAGAGGTAATTTAACCTCTGCGGCAAACGCGGTTGTAACAGGTACAGATTATCCAAGAGATAGCTTCCCAGATTATTTATGTAAGGCTGAATTTTCTCTTCAATCTGCGACGGAAGAAATATGTCCTGGTTCAGAAGTTAGCTTCTTAGATGAAAGTTTGTTTGGGGTGGATGCGTGGAAATGGACGTTCCCAGGAGGGATTCCAAGTGTTAGCACAGAGAAAAATCCAACCATTTTATATAACGAAAGTGGGGTTTACGATGTAACCCTTACTATTTACGATGATAATGGTGATAGCTTGGTAACAACTAAGCAGGATTATGTAACAGTTGCAGATCCAGGAGCAATGGATTTCCCTGCAATTGAAAATTTCTATAATCCTTTCTTATTCGAACCGGCTCCTGAAGGTTATTTTACAAGAGAGAATCCAGGAGACGACTCTTTTTGGGAAATTGTTGAAGGTATGGGGTACAGAGATGACCGGTGCGCTGGCCTATACACCCATTTTGTTACCACCTTTAATAATGTGGATATTATGACATCGGGGCTAATTCAAATTCCAGATGGTGTTTTCCCATATATGAGTTTTGCCTATTCTCATGTGTACAAAAACAACGAACAAAAGAATGACTTTTTAGAAGTTTCTATTTCTAATGATTGCGGTTTAACCTGGGATAGCTTAACGACTATAGCAGGAGACGAATTTGCAACCGCTTCTCCTCGAGAAAACAGTTTCGAACCTACTTCAGTTGCACAGTGGAGAGAAAAACAAGTTGAGCTTGATGGATATGCTGGTGAATCTGTAAGAATACGATTTAAATATACCCACAGGGGAGGAAATAATGTATTTATAGATCGACTAGAGGTTACTGAAGCAATGAGCATTAGTGGCTTGGATGAGGTTAAGGTTGATTTGTTCCCCAATCCAACCTCAGCTAACTCTTCTTTCCAAATTACTACGGACCGAGAAATAGAATATCTGGTTTTGAGTAACCAAATTGGACAGAAAATAGCAGTTAATGCTAAACAGAAAGACTCAAAGAATTGGGAACTTTCTGTTGGAGATATCAGCAACGGAATTTATTACTTTTCGGTGATTACAAAATCGGGAACTAAAACCCTTCCCGTAATAATAAAATAGTATGAAAAAGTTTGCCCTTAAACTAAGCCTATTTGCCCTGTTAATTGGTGGTTTTTCTATCAATTCCTCAGCACAGCAATGTGGTACTCTAACCTACCCAGAAATTGTTAGAGCCGATGAATCTTTAAGCGAAAGCGAAAAGCAGAGGTTAATCAATGACTGGCAGAAAAGAGAAAACCAAAAGTGGGAGGAAATTTATAGAGAGTACAAACCAGGCTCAAAAGCAGATACGCTTATCATACCTGTGGTATTCCACATTTTCCACAAGTTTGGTCCCGAGAACATCAGCGAATCTCAAGTTAGAAACCAAATTACCGTTTTAAACAACGATTTTTTGGCTAGAGCACCCAAATTGGAGAACGTAGTTGAGCAGTTTAAGCCAATTATCGGTAATACGGAGGTGGAGTTTAGAATTGCGACTAAAGACCCGGATGGAAATTGTACAAATGGTATTATTCGCTATTACGATCCCAACACGTATTACAGCAACAGATCACCAATTCAGCAGCTTAAGAGAGATCATGGTTGGCCAAGTAACAAATACCTAAATGTTTATGTGGTTGGATCAATAGAGCCGGGTGCAAATGGTGGTGTAATAGCAGGTTATGCTCAGTTCCCAGGTCAAAATCCTGCTACCGATGGTATCGTTTGTGGCCATAATTACATAGGAAGTATAGGAACAAGTAGCGAAAGCAACGCGGGAACAACGAGCCACGAGGTAGGACACTGGTTTAGCCTATTCCACACTTGGGGGAATTGTGCTTCTGCTGGAGACGCTTCAAGAGGCTGTAATTGTGATGACGGTGTAGCGGATACTCCGGTAACAATTGGATATCCTTCAACTTGTGATTTAGGTGGCACTTCATGTAACTCCTTGGATAATGTGCAAAACATTATGGATTACTCTAGTTGTGCTGTAAACTTTACACAAGGGCAATCGAATAGAATGCGTGCATCTTTACAAAGTGATAACAGTAGAAAAAACCTTTACACTGCGTCTAACCTTCAGGCTACCGGTGCTGATTATGCTATAGAAACTCCTCCTACGACTTTATGTGTTGCGGAAATGGAGTTTAACGATAATGTAAATTATTGTTTGGGAGAGTCTATTTCGTTTATCGATAGATCTTTCCACAAAATAACTGCAAGAACTTGGACTTTCGAGGATGGTGAGCCTGCTACCAGTACAGCATACAATCCATCTGTAACTTTTTCAACAGGGGGATTAAAAACTGTAACACTAACCGTAACCAATGGAGTTGATACCCTAAGCACTACTAGAGAGATCAAAATCAATGGTGGTGGAGAACGTGGAGGATTCCCATTTTCAGATGATATCGAAAATGTTGATTTAAATACCCTAGACGATTACGAGGTAATAAACGATAAAGGTAATGTTGGTTGGACCCTTTCAAATGTTAGTTTAAACGGTGGTTCAAAGAGCTTGTACATTAGAAACTACACTGCTTCTTCAGATGAAGGCGAGGATATTCTTTTCTCTAACACCATAGATTTAAGTGGTGCCGCTGGGGGTGATGCTGTATTTTTCTTTGATTTAGCCTTTGCCAGAAGATCTGCAACCAACAGAGATAAGTTAACAGTATCCTTCACCAACGACTGTGGAGAAACATGGTACTCGGCAGGTTCACTGGGCTTTACAAAAATTGTAACGGCTGGAACCATGACTTCTGAGTTTACTCCAACTTCACCAGACCAATGGGCTAAGAAAAGCTTTGTTATTCCAGATGAAATGAAAACAGACAACTTCCAATTCAGATTAACATTTGAAGCGGGTGGTGGTAATAACATTTTCGTTGATAACATTGGAATTGCTCAAACGGTTGGAATTGCCGAGAATGGACTGTTGGATTTAGGCGTTTCTCTTTACCCTAACCCTGCAACAAAGAGCACAACTTTGGAGGTAGCTTTAGCAAATGACTTGGATGTTAAAGTAGAGCTATTAAACTTGGTTGGAAAAAGGATTAAACAGGTATTTGAAGGATCTCTAACCACTACTTCCAATACGGTTGATATCGACTTAAGTGATGTAAGTAACGGGGCCTACTTGGTTCGCTTAACCAGCGATGGACAGAGCGTTACAAAAAGAGTAATGGTTACCAAGTAAGTTTATTCAATTGCTATAGGTAAAAGGGGCTTTATAGCCCCTTTTTTATTTGTCTAAAAGTTAGGTTTATGCGAGGAGGCACGGGTTTTGTTGTTTTGGGAATAGCGTGAATAAAGTTTTCTTGAAAAGCACCTTTCATTAATAGAAGAGAACCTGGATTGAGGCTGATTTTTGTAAGCCGTTTGCTTTTCTTGTTCTTAATATTCATCACGCGTACTCCTCCCAAAGAAAGGGATGCTATACTCGGGTTTTCTCCTAGCTCTGGTTCATTATCTGCATGCCAGCCCATACTATCGCTGCCGTTGCGATAATAGTTCATTAAAACGCAGTTAAATTGAATTTTATTCCGAAACTGGATTTCGATGGCTTCCTTTATACTCAACACACTTGGGTGCCATATAGCAGTCGTATACTCTTTTTTTGAGTACACATAAGATAAACCAGGGTCGCCTTGGAAATTGATTAACCTTGGCTGGATAAATTCTTTGCCAAACATTGTAATGGTATCCGAAAACCAAGCCGTTTCGCTTTGCAATTCCTCAAAATGTTGTTGCGCCGTGTTTGCGTTTATAAAATGCTCAATGAGAATAAGTTGTCCAGGAATTAGTTCCTTCATTGGGAATAAACGCTGTAAGCTATGGCTTCAGCTTCTTTTATAAACTCTCGTTTATTGAATTTAGGGGCAAGCACAAATACCTCGGAGATAATTAATTCGCTACCACTTTTATCCACCTGAACAAACGAAACAAAAGGACCACCAAGGAAGGACTCTGTGGTTCTCCACAAGGCTCTGAAATCTGCAGCGTATTTAAACCCAGGGTTGGGAGATACAGCTGTAAGTTCCGGTTCGAAAAAATTTTGGGTGGTCATGTGCGTACCCTTTCTAGGACCGGGGATTCTTTTCAGGTTTTGATTGCGAATATCTCGCATCGCTACAGGATTGAAAATGGAGTCGCTGTCATAGGGGTGTTTGTAAAGAAGGATGCCATGATTTATAAAATGCTGGGTGCCTCCTTTAATTTTTTCGCGTTCCCAATCCAATCGAACGAAATCTGGTTTTAGCTCAACTAACCGAGTTCCTTTAGGGAGAATTATGGCGTAACCAAATTCGTCCAGTATCTTTTTTTCTAACTCCTTTTCTCTGTGAAGACTAAGCCAATTTTGGTAGCGTTTCCTTTCTTCTTCTCGTATTAGTTCTATAACATCGTTAACACGGCTAGAAAGTAAATCAAGAACACCCAAATGGTCATCGGCGCGAATAAGAACCGTTAACTGGCCTTTAGCTTGGTCGTCCTTAATAAAGTTAAGGCCTGGTTTTCTCGGGGTTCCCACCTCAATTTTTATAGTGTTTCGGTGGCGTTCTATTAGCTGGTTTACATCTTGTGGATCGTAGTGGAGCACATTAAACATGGCCTCCGCCTGGGGGAGCATAGGGAAATTAGGCTGTAAAAGGGTTTTTACAGAATCTTCTAATTGATTAGTCCAAAGAGCCTTTTCAACAATAACAACAATTTCACCTGAAGTTCCCGTGTACGATGGTTTAACTACAACCTCGTCTTCACAGGATACAAGAAAAATAAAACTTAGAGAAAGAAGAAGAAGCGGGCTCTTAGCTTTTTGCGCTATTAACTCCGATAATGATTTTCTGACCAGGTTTAAGGTTTCTAACATCCAGACTGCGATTTAGCTTTTTAAGTTCAGAGTACGAAATTCTTCCATTTTTCTGAGCTATATCCCAAAGGGTGTCACCCGGTTGTATCGTATAATACTTGTATCTCGACGGGTCGTAAGATTGCTTTGCTGGTGCACTGGTTTGTGCCGTTGTTCTTCCATTTTTGGTAGGAACATTAAGTCTTTGACCAATATCTATCCTCGAGCTAACTAATCCATTAAAGCGCTTTAAATCCGCAACAGAGCATCCGTAAAGCTTAGAAATAAGTGAAAGGGTTTCTCCTTTTCTAACAACGTGCACTCCCGTTACGTTATTGCTAGCCAATACCTTTTCTTGTGCCTCCTGTTTTTCCTCTTTCATTGCGCGCTTTGCACTCTGAATTTCCTCGATTTCAGATTTCTGTTCTGCAAATTTTATTGCATTTCTGTATGGTACATTTAGTACATATGGTTTATCGAGGTAGGGAATAAAATCACTTTTAAGACAAGGATTTAAAAGTTTGAGCTCATTCTTAGAAACACCTATGGCATCGGAAACATCATTTAAGTTCCAAGGGTGGTTGATGTGAATGGTATCCATCGCCTGTGAGAAAATTTGCTCTGGGGCAATAGGCTCTATTCCTAATTCTTTGTAGTATTCAAAAATGTAATTTACCGCAATAAAGGCTGGAACATAACCTCTGGTTTCTCTGGGTAGCCAGTTGTATATTTTCCAATAGTTACGGTGACCACCAGAGTATCTAATAGCTTTATTAACGTTACCAGGACCGGAGTTGTACGCTGCCAATGCCAACTCCCAGTTTCCATACATTTTGTACAAATCTTTTAAGAAACGACAAGCGGCGTCGGTGGACTTAGCAGGATCCATTCTATCATCGGTGTATGAGGAAACCTTTAAACCGTATATTTTTCCTGTACCGTACATGAATTGCCACATACCAACGGCGCCAGCTCTAGATTTTGCCCTTGGATTAAAAGCGCTTTCAACGGCAACTAAATGCTTTAATTCTAGAGGTAAATCGTACTTATCTAAGGCTGCTTCAATTTCCGGATAGTAGAATTCGGCAAGACCTAACATGCGTTGGGTAAGCTCCTTTTTTCTACCCAAATACATATTAATAAAGGCCTGTACTTTGTTATTGTATGGAAAACTAAAAGGCGATTTAAAAGACATACTGCGCAAACGAGCTGCAGTAATTGAATCTTCTTTTCCAGCTGTATTTGCGATTTTAAGGGGATGAACATCTTTGGATAATTCTTCCGTTTCGGAAAGCATTTCCATGTACATTTTGTCCCAACGAGCTAATTCTATAGCAGGCAAGGATTTTAAATTATGCTTGTTATAGATGGTGTCAGGCTTATCGATAGGCTGAGCGCTACCAATAAGACATGCAAAAATCGGGGCAATAAAAGTTATTACTGCGAGTATTCTCATAGTTGAAAGCTGGGGTGCCAAAATACGAATTAGGCTAACAGTAGCTTGTTAATTTCTTTCGAAACGGCAAATAATTCGTCTTCTTTCTTGGAATCCGCCATAAGCTGAAAACCAACTGGAAGCCCTTGACTGTCGGTCATTAGAGGTAATGAGATGGCAGGCTTTCCGGTAATGTTTGCTTGAACGGTAAAGATGTCCTGAAGGTACATTTTTATAGGATCATCGGTGTTTTCCTCTAGTTTAAATGCTCCCGATGGTGTGGTAGGCAATGCAATAATTGGATGTTCTTTGAGGATTTTTTCTGTGTCTTCCTTTACCAGTCGTCTTATTTTCTGTGCCTTCCCAAAATAGGAATCGTAAAAACCTGAACTTAAAACGAAGGTTCCTAGTAAAATTCTACGTTTTACCTCTTCTCCAAAGCCTTTGCTTCTAGATTTCACGTAGATATCATCTATTCCTTTTGCGCTTTTGTCTCTAAAACCAAAGTGCATTCCATCGTATCTGGCAAGGTTTGATGAAGCCTCTGCAGTAGTTAAAATGTAGTATATGGGTACTAAATAATCCAACCAATTAAACTCAACCCAGGTTACTTCATATCCAGCCTTGGTTAGTTTTTCCTCTGCCTTTTCGAAGTATTTTTCAATCTCTGAGTCTATCCCTTGGGCTTTAATTGCAGGTTTTAAGAATGCAATCTTCTTTGGGCTGCTTTTAAGCTCGTTTGAAAGAGTGACCGGCGCGGTACTGCTTGTTGAGTCCATTGGGTCATTTCCGGCCATTACCGAATAAACTAACTCTGAATCTTCTATGTTATTAGAAAAAGGACCTATTTGGTCGAAACTAGATGCGTAAGCTATTAATCCATATCTAGAAACTCGGCCATACCCTGGTTTAAAACCAACCGTGTTGCAGAAACTAGCTGGTTGTCGTATAGATCCTCCCGTATCAGAACCTAGAGAAACGGTACACATATTACCTATTACGGCTGCTGCCGAACCTCCTGATGATCCTCCTGGAACACGAGTTGGATCAATGGGGTTTTTACAAACACCCATAGCCGAATTTTCATTGGAACTTCCCATTGCAAATTCATCGCAATTGGTTCTTCCAATAATAATTGCGTCTTCGTCTAAAAGCCGTTGTAAGGCGGTTGCAGTGAATTGAGAAGTAAAGCCTTTTAAGATTTTACTCGAGGCGTTAATCTCGTGATTGGCGTAACAAATATTGTCCTTGATGGCTATAACCATACCGGCCAATTTCCCTGCAGAATTATTGGCGATTTTTTTATCAATACGTTGAGCTTCATTCCGCGCTTCCTCCTCAAAAACTTCTAGAAACACATTTAGCTCCTGATTTTTAGCGGCAATTACCTCGAGATAATGATCCACAACCTCAGAAACGGAATTTCCAGATTTGATATGTTCTTGTATGTCAGCGTAAGTATGAAACTTCATTGATAAATGGACTATTTGTTGCTCTCTTCGTCTTTGTTTTCGTCTTTACCTGTGGCGTCTTTAAACTCCTTCATTCCCTTACCTAATCCTTTCATTAGTTCAGGAATTTTTTTACCACCAAATAGTAATAAAACAACTACTACAATAAGAATTATCGACCATGTTCCGGGCATGGCGAGTAAAGTGGCTAACAACATGATTTAAAATATTTGCAGCAAAAGTAGGTTAAACATCTTATATCCCAATAAGCCAAGCGGCTGGGTCTAATTTTTTCCTTTCGGTTTCGCTAATTTTCCAAATTTCAATGTGGGTTTCACTACTGGAGTCGTCCACACCTATGGCCGTACCCAGCACACTTCCTGTTGAAACTTCTTGATCTTTTTTAACGGTAACATTCTGAAGCTTGGTGTAAACCGTTCGGTAGGCACCGTGTTTTACCACTACAACCTTACCCTCACCAGGAATTAGCAATATGCTGGAAACGGTACCTCTAAATACCGCACGCACCTCGGCATTTTTCTCGGTGTTAAAGTTTAATCCATCGTTGTTAATGTATACTCCACTAACATAGGGGTGGGGTTGGCGACCAAATTTTCGGGTAATTATCCCTTTTTCTACCGGCCAGGGCAGTTTACCTTTGTTGGATTCGAAGTTTGAGGATAGGGCTGTTGCCTCTGGAGATAGTGTGAATTTTCCGGTTGAACTCTTTTTTCTGTTTTCTGCAATCTCCGCCGCAATTAGTCGCTCTATTTGTTTTGCTATTTGCTCTTTCCTTCGTTCTTGCTCCCGCAGTTCTTTTCTCAGTTTTCCAGTTTCCTTTTCTATCGATTTTAAGGTCTGGTCCTTATAAGTTTTATCAGATAGGAGCCTGCTCTTCTCAACCTGTTGCGAGCTTAACAAGATTTCTTTTTCATCCTTTTTAGCAGCTAGAATGGATAAATCCCTAACAATTTCATTTTTCTTGGCCTCTATTTTCTCGGCCTGTGATCTACGGTACTCTGCAAGTCTTCTTAAATAATTGATTCTATTATATGCCTGGTTTATACTTCTAGAGGCGAAGATGAACATCATTTTATTCTGAATGTTCCTGGTTTTATAGGCATGACGAATCAAATCTGCGTAATCGTCCTTTAATTTTTTAAGCTCTTTTTCTTTAACGGAAAGGCTATCCTCTTTTTCCTTAATCTGGATTTGAAGTTTCTCTACCTCCTCGTGGATAGTATTAATAAGGTCGTTTCTAAATTCTATCTGACGATCTAGAATAACCAATTCTGACTGCTGTTTTTTAGCCGTAGACTGGTTTTTACTTATGAGTTTACTCGTAAGATTTATTTTCTCGTTTAACGCCTTGCGCTGTTGCTCTAGTTCTTTTTTCGACTGGGCAGAAATAGTAAGAGGGAGGGCCAGAAAAAATATCGTGAAAGCCCTAATCCATAGAGATGCGTTCATATTTTTCTGGGATGTTTACCGATTCATCATAACTATCCATCACTTTAAATTTTGATGGGTTGATGGTAATCTTAAGGTTTTGTTCAGCACTGGTAAGCTCTAGTTCTATGAGTCTTGGGATAAAGGTTCCTGAGAAGTTTTGTAGTTCATCGTATTTAATCTCGAGGAGACGATTGTTTTCTACCTCGTGAATAACTACGCGTTTTAAATTAAAGTCACCATCGGCAAAATAGCGCTTAACAAAAATGTCATCGTCCTTTTTTAGGGCTTTGGCTAACTTCCTGTTTACTGTGTTGTACAAATAAACCGAGTCTGCCTCGTTGTCGTAGTTCTCTCCCTTTGTAATACCTAAACCTTTCCGCAGTTTTCTGGATGGAACGTTTTTTACGATGTAAAAGTCCTTGTCCTTATCGCAACGATATTTGTCGCTGTCTTTGTATTTAAGGGGTTTGGCAGAAACCAAGTCTTGAATGAGATCCAGGTTAATAGGAGTTCCCATTTTTTCACTCAAGTAGTTATAGGTTCCTGAGTAATAAGTTTTTTCAATTTTATCCAAGAAAACCACACTGTCTTCAAACAGGTAGATTTTAAATATTTCTATGCCCAAAAGTGGTGAAATGGAAATACTCGCACCACGATTTTTTTCTGAGCGTAGGATGGCCCCAAATTTTTGATTTTTCCCATCGGCAAAGGATACTTCGCAAGCGTACTTCGCAGCAAACACCTCTGGAAAGTCTCCCCCCTTTTCTACCTTCTCAATAAGTTCCTTGCAGGGGATACGATTAATCTTGGCAAGTTCTTTTTTTACTCCACAACTCGCTAAAAATAAAAGGCATCCTAAAAATGCAAAAGCCTTATTCCAACCACTTCTTCTTCTCAATCTTCTCGTCTAATTTGTCCGAATATCCTTCTTTCGACTTCGCCTTTAACCAATACTCTACAGCGTTTTCGGTTTCTCCCATTTTAAAGAGGATATCGCCATAGTGTTCTAATATGGTTCCCGAGTCTTCACCACCAGCATCTACCGCACGCTGGATGTATAATCTTGCTTTGTCGTAATCGTTTAGCTTAAATAGTATCCATGCATAGGTGTCTAGGTAGCTAGGATTTTTGGGGTCGGCAGAAAGTGCCGCCTCTATCATTTTTTTCGCCTCTTTTAAGTTCTGATTTCTCTCACTTAAGCTGTAACTGTAATTGTTGAGAACAAGGGGGTTATTGGGAGCTATTGATAGGGCTTCCTCGTAAATCTTGTCTGCTTTATTAAATTTTCTAAGCGCGGTGTACGCATCACCAATTAGGTTCAGAAACTGCACGCGCATAGCGGGGTTATTAATAACCAGTGCTAAACCAGACTCCAGGATAAAAGTGGCGTCGTCGTGATTTTCAATTTGAATGTGCGCTAAGCCGCTGTACAGGTAGAAAATAGGCTGGGATGGAAATAATTTAGTGCATTTTACAGCGTGTTTTAGCAATGAGTCTACCATGCCCAATCTCGACTCCACGTCGAGAACACGCTCCCAAATCAGTTGCTTTTCGGGTGCTAATTGAGTAACGATTCTATAATTTTCGAGGGCTTTTTCTATTTGGTCCTCCCTGTATAGGATATCACCGTAAACCGCCCATGATTTTCCATCTTGGGGATGGGCTTCGGTAAGGGATTGGGCCAAATCTATATAGCTATCTACATGGGTTTTATCCAAGTTACTCGATTCGTAAAACACCAACATCAAACGCATTTTATCGTCGATGTTTAAATCCTTGGAAGCAAAAGCTGGTTTAGCGTATTCAATAGCTTTCCCAAAGTTTCCTTGGTTAACGTAGATAAGCGCTAATTTCAGGAAGGTTTTAGTGTAAAAAGGATTGCTTTCTGCGAGTTTATTTAAGGTAGATATGGCTTCTTTCAGATTATTCTGCATCAGATAGAAATCGGCCTTCATTTCTCTGATTTCCGGAACGGTTGGAAATTTTTCAATTAACAAATCCGTTTCTTGTATCGCTTTATTAAGCTTACCAGCACGTACAAAGGCTTGAATTTTCCGGTAAGAAATTTCTAAGCTTTCTCCAGTAATCTCTATTGCCTTTGCGTAAAGTTTTTCTGTTTTGCTAAGGTCACCAAGCTCTTCGTAAATCTCGGCCTGATCTAGATACGCATTTGCATCGCCAGGTTTTAAAGCAACAATTTTTTCAAGGTGATTAAGCGCCTTTTTGTATTCCTCTGTTTCTCGATATAATTGTGCAGCGAGTTCGAGGTAGAATACATTGTTGTCTTCTAACTCTATTGCTTTTTCTATATCTCTTATAGCATCGTAAAAGCTTCCTTCAAAAGCCTTTAGCCGCGCCAATTCGTACCAAACAGCTGCCTCGTCTTCGGTTATTTTAATACACTCTTCAAGGGCAGAAATAGCTCTTCTGTTATTCCCCAAACTTTTATCTTTTATGGCCTCAAAAAATAGCGATTGAAACTTTCTTTCATCTTTAAGGGAAAGATCCTCTCCGCGCTCCGATTTTTGAGCCAAAATAGCTGTGCTTGGAAGCAAAATACATGCTCCCAAACCAACTATTAATATAGATTTAAGTAAAAGTCTAGTGCTTAATAACATTATAGTCCCCAACCGAAAGGTCTTCTTCTCTTCCATGTATTTTGGCATGATTACCTACCATGGAATTCGAAAGTGTTTTGTTTTCAATCAACGCATTTTCTTGAATAATACTCTTGCGAATAACAGAATTTATAATCTTAGTGTTTGCACCGATTGAAACATGCGGTCCAACAACACTGTTTTCTATCGAAACTCCAGGAGCAATATAGCAAGGTTCTATAATCACGCTATTTTTTGTGCTAACGGAGCTGTCAATTAGCTTTTGATCCTTTATAAATTCAAGGTATTGTTCATTGGTAGCAACCGTTACATCTTTATTACCACAGTCTAACCAGTGATCTACTTTTCCTGGCTTAAATTTGGTGCCCTTCTTTTTCATGTTTTCAAGGGCATCGGTAATTTGATACTCGCCACGATCTTTTATGTCGTTATCGAGCAGGTACTGCAATTCGCTCTTTAGGTATGCTCCATCCTTAAAGAAATAGATTCCTATTATGGCTAGGTCCGAAACAAAGGTTTCTGGCTTTTCTACAAATTCTCTAATTACGCCATCTTGGTCTAGGTTTACCACTCCAAAAGCGGAAGGATTATCAACCTTGTTAACCCAGATTATACCATCCGAGTCGCTATCCAATTTAAAATCTGCCTTAAATAATGTATCGGCAAAGGCAACAATAACGGGCCCATCAAGTGAATCGGCGGCGCACATTATTGCATGTGCAGTACCTAGAGGTTGATCTTGGTAATAAATAGATCCTTTAGCCCCCAGAGATTCGGCTACTCCAATTAGTTTTTCCTCTACTTCTTTCCCGAAGTCCCCAATTATAAAGGCAATTTCCGTTATTTTTTCAGCGCAAACTCCTGCAATATCTTCTACCAATCGCTGTACAATTGGTTTTCCTGCTATGGGTATAAGTGGTTTTGGAACAGTTAAAGTGTGTGGTCTAAGGCGGCTTCCGCGCCCTGCCATTGGTACTATAATTTTCATTGTTATAGGGTTATTTTCCAGTATGTCCAAACCCACCACTTCCGCGTTGGGTTTCGTCTAATGATTGTGTTTCTTTCCAGTTAAACTGTTGGTATTGCGCAATTACCATCTGTGCAATTCGCTCTCCCGAATTAATTTCAAAAGAAGCTTCCCCATGATTTATAAGTAGCACCTTAATTTCTCCACGATAGTCGGCATCTATGGTGCCTGGACTGTTAAGAACGGTAATGCCGTGCTTAAATGCCAAGCCGCTTCGCGGTCTAATTTGCGCTTCGTACCCAGAGGGCAGTGCCATATAAAGACCTGTGGGTATTAAGGCTCTTTCACCTGGATTTAGCGTTATGGGGCTATCTAAAGAGGCCCTTAAATCCATACCCGCACTACTTTCGGTTTCGAACTTTGGTAATGGGTTATTCGATTTATTAATTACGCTTATTTCCATGTCTAAAAATCAACTTTTCTTGAAAACAAAAAACGGCAATAAAAACCAATAATAATAATCCCTTCAAAGCAAAATGGAGATCGGGAAGGATATAATGTCCAATTAAAACGATAATTATTGCTAAAGTGAAATTGACTCCTATTTTTTTAATCTGATAGGGGACGAAATAATGCTTTTTGGAAATGGTGAAGGAGGCGATTGGTAAAAATGCATAGACAATTAAGGTTGTTATAGCAGCTCCCAAATATCCGAAAATTGGCACCAAAGCAATATTACCAAGTAGGGTTATAACCGCAGCAACAAGAGCAATTCCTGCACCCAATTTTGTTTTATCAGAAAGTTTATACCACATGGAGATCTGAATGTGCAGGGCTAAAAAGCAATTTGCTAGAAGTAGGATGGGAACTATATGTAATCCAGCCCAATATTCCTCGGTGCGGATAAACCATTTAAAATAATCGATGTAAATACTCACCACGATAAAAACAAGCAAAACGAATCCTACCAGGTAATTGAGAATTTTAACCATGGAATCATCACTTCTATCCTTAATCTGCTTAAAAAACAAAGGTTCTGCCGCATAGCGAAATGCCTGCACGCAAATGTTTATAAGCAAGGATAGTTTGTAACAAGCTCCATAAATACCAAGCTGGTACAAAGCGGCTTTCATTCCAATTTGAGGTGCCAGTATAGATTTTAGCATAGCCCTATCGGCCACCTCATTAATTAAACCAGCAAATCCAGCGATTACCAATGGCCACGAGTATTTGAAGGCGTTAATCCACAAATTTTTATCCCAATCTAGTGGATTGGGCAATCCTCTGAGGCTTAGTAATAGCCATTTAATACCCGACGAGAGGATATTCGCAATAAACACGTAACCCACCCCAATGCCTGGGTTAAACCATTCTCCTAAGAACATGTCAGAATTTCCGTTTTGGTACTCTGGGAACCAATAGAGAAAAAAGAAAAGGTTTAATCCAATGTTGGTAAGGATACCTACGGTGTTAATAGCGACAAAAACAAGGGGTTTTTCTTTATGCCTCAGCTTCACCAATGGAATGGCTGAGAGCACATCAAAAGCAATAATTAGGGCAATCCAACCAATAAATTCTGGATTACCAGCATAGCCTATGCCACTCGAAATACTAGATTGAAAGGCAAAAACTAAAATTAAAAACAGGCTGGTACTGGCGTATAAACCCGATTGCAGGGTGTGAAAAACCTTTTTTTGGTCGTTTTCTTGAACAAACCTAAAGTAGGCGGTTTCCATACCGTAAAGCAGAACCACCAAAATGAAGGCAACATATGCGTATAACTCGGTAATTACCCCGTAGCTATCGGGCATGAAAACACCAACATGTACGTATGTAAGCAGGAAATTAAGGGTTCTCGAAAGAATATTCGGAACCCCATAAATTGCAGTTTGTTTTGCAAGTTTTCTTACAACCGACATGTAGTTTTAGTCGAAATTAGGCTTGCGTTTTTCTAAAAATGCACCCGTTCCCTCCTTAAATTCTGGGGTGCCAAAACAATTTCCAAAGTGTTCAATTTCTTTTTCTAGACCGTGGTTTTGAAACTCATATCCGGCATTAACCGCTTTAATTGCTTCGGCAATTGCGTTTCCTGAATTTCTGGTAATTGCTTTTGCAGATTTCTTACCTAGTTCCAAAAGGTCATCTGGAGCAACAACATCATTTACCAAGCCCATTTCGCAAGCTTCTTTGGCGCTCACCATTTTAGCTGTAAAGATCATTTCCATCGCTCTTCCTTTACCAACAAGTTGAGGAAGCCTTTGGGTTCCACCGTAACCCGGTATTACGCCTAATCCAACCTCTGGTAAACCTAGTTTGGCATTTTCCGAAGCAAATCGGTAATGACAGCTCATAGCTAGTTCTAACCCACCACCTAGTGCAAATCCATTAATAAGTGCGATAACAGGTTTTGTAAGGTTTTCCACCTTGTTAAACAATTGGTTATGCCCTCTACGGCTTAGTTCTGCACCTTGCTCTTTTCCAAAAGAGGCAAATTCTTTAATGTCGGCTCCAGCTACAAAGCTCTTCTCTCCGCTTCCCGTTAATAATATTGCTCTTACCGATTTGTTTTGCTCCAAGGTTTCAAAACAGTTACTTAATTCAGAAATGGTTTCAGCATTTAGGGCATTAAGTTGTTTTGGTCTGTTTATGGTAACTAGAGCTACCTTATCTTCAATTTCTACTAAAACGTTATTGTATTCCATCAATATGGTTATTTGTATAGGTTATTGTAAACTTGCTTCCTTTATTCGGGGTCGAAATTACACTAATCTTAGCATCTACCATATTTAGCATGTTTTTAACCATGGCGAGTCCAAGCCCCATTCCCGATGTTTTGGTAGTGAAATTCGGTTCGAATATTCGTTGTATTAATTCAGCGGATATTCCCACACCATTGTCCGTTATCGAAATGGAAATTTCATTGTCTATTTCTTTCGCAACGATCTTAATTATGGAGTTTTGGTCTTCTCGCTTGGCTTGAATGGCATTTTTAAAAAGGTTGGAATAAATCCTTTTAAAATGGTTCCTATCTTGATAAACCTGTAGGTGATCTGGAATTTCTAAATCAATTATAACATCCATGCTTTCGCTGTAAAGCGCTGCAATTTTTTCCATCTCGGGTTTTAACGCAATGATTTCTGGATTGCTTTTTTCCAAAGAGGCATAGTTGGAAAACTCATTTGCGATGTTCTTAAGTAATTCCGTTTGATCTAAAACTGTTACAATGAGTTCTTCGGTTTTTAGTTTAGCCTCATTTTGCTCCAATTGACTTAGCTTCATTTGCAACCACTGAGCTTTCAATTTTAACGGCGTAAGCGGATTTTTAATTTCATGGGCAACTTGTTTTGCCATCTCGCGCCAAGCACCCTCTCTTTCCTTTTCCGCAATTTTATCTAACAGGGTATTTATCCTCGAAACTTTTTGGTTGTATGCCTCTACCAGAGAACCAATTTCATCAGACTTGTCATAGTGCAGGGTGGTAAGCTCGTCTGTAGAATTTTGGTTCATTAATGCATTTTCTACCCAAGTGAATGAGCGCGTAACTCGCGATGAAAGAATTTGACCAATTAACAAAGCAAGCGTTAGAGTAATTAGAAGGGTATTTAAGTAGGATGCAGAGTACCCCTGAAGTTCTTTTTCTAAAATTTGTTGTTGCTCGAACAGTGGGATATTTAAAATAGCAATAAGAACTTTTCCTTTACCGTACAGGGGTACATAGGCATTTTTGTAATCTAATTCTCCTATAATTTCGTCTTGAATTACAATTCGTTGTTCCTCAATAACAGTTTTAAGGGTATTAAAATTAAGTAGTGAAGATCGAAAACCTTCTTTGTACAACAAGGGTTCACTACTAGCGATTAGGGCCCCTTGCGTATTGTAAAGGGTATAATCGGTTTTGTGTTCTTGAGCAATTTTGGTAAGCCAATTTTCTAACTTAATGTTATTTCCAGCTAGGATTTTACTTCTCCATTCGGGGCGTTGGTTAAAAGCCTGCTTTGCCACTTGAGCCTGCTGTAAAAGAGCAGTTCTGTTTTCATCATCAAATTGGCGAGTAAGGTTTTGGTAGCCCAAGTAGCCTATTAATAAGCTGGTTATAACACAGATGGCAATAAGCGAGTATCCTATGCGCTGGGCTAATTTTGTTTGGCTTTTGGATAGTATAAAATTGCCGATAAAATTTATAAAGAAGAGAATCAGAAATATGGATAACGCAAGCTGAACGAGTGTAGTAATCGCCTTTGGGTAGGATACAAAGGTTGTTCTGCTTTGGTATCGGTTTACCAGGAATTTATGGTCAGATGATTCCATTTTACCTTTAAATCGTTCCAAGGCAAGCTTATCTATAACTGTTGGCGGATTGTAGTAAGGGGAGCAATCCTCTAGTATATTATTGTTATAACTGGCAAAAGAAAATCTATTGTCTAGATTAAGTTGCCAACTTTCATCTGCAAGTAAATCGGGGAATCCTGTTCTGGTAAAAGAGGATTGATCTTCAAGCCAATAAGTGCAACTTGGCAGGGAGATAAATATTGAATCGCCAGATAAAAAGGGACCATCAACACCCTTGTTAGGTGCTTTAACGGGTTCGTATTTATCCAGATAAGCTACTAGGATTTCTGAACGAAGAAACGATTCACAGTCTGTTTCATTTTCAAGGGTTTTAGCCAGATGTTTTTTCCTTTTCCACTCTTCCTGAAGCAAATACCAGCTTAGTGGTGTCTCATTATACTGGGATAAATACTCTGAAGCAACCTGTCCTTTGTTGTCTAACTTCTTTTGGGCGTATTTGGTACTACTGTAACCCATGCCTAGTCCTAAAATTATAATGTAGGCGGCAGTAGCCCATCCCTGCTTTGGTATGTATAAAACTGCTATCAGGGCTAATATGGTCCATAGAACATGTAGCATATCTACAAATCCATAATAATCGTTGATCACTGTTGTAAGCATGGTGGTAACCACTACGAAAACTCTGTTAGTGCGGGGTGTACTTTGCAGTCCTCTTAGTTTTTTGACAATTAGGTAGAAAATCAGGGCCAGCAGAAGAATTGTAATCCAAAAGTTAACCCCTTCCTGGGCGATTACCACGGGTATGTTTACCTCGGGAAATAGTTCACCGTCTTTTATCAAAGATGGAAAGGCAAGAGGTACCGTAATAGCAATTGCACAGGCAATAAATTTGGTGGACCATTTATTTATTGAATAGCGAATTAATAAACACATTAAAAACAGCGCGTACCAAACATCAGCTATAGAGGTGAACCATGAGGAAGAAGCATAGGAAATGGGTTGAAAAAAGTAGCCCGCGTTCTCCAACAGATAATCAGGTATGCATCGCGCATAGACAATCCAATTGAGGATCAAAAAAAGGAAAAGAAGGATGTCATTTCGAAAGCATTTTGCTAAAATGATCTTTGCGATTATTAATAATAGACTGCACAGGAAGATCCATGTATGGTTAACCTGGTTATTGTTAATTTCCTGAACATATACTGTCTGATTATTAAAGGTAAGTGGTTTTGAATATGGGAAGGATTCTAGCGATGCCCGGTAATAGGGAGTGTCGTGTTTGATTTGTTCCGTATGGCGGTTTGAAACAGTGAAATTTCTAGAAAGGGTGAGAAAGGGTATTTTAACACCGTTTTGGTCCGATGCAACTGGAGGGTACAGGAAAAAAAGTCCATTGCTGGTTTCCGCAAAACCCGTTTTATAATTAGCAATATCTGTTGGGATGAAATTCCCACTCCAAGAGCTAATACGGCCGTTATTAATTATTAAATAGCCACTTGTAATTTCTTGTTCTAATAAGTTGGAAAGATCTTTCGGCTGTTGATTATTTTGGGTGCCGAGGATGCCCAAATAGAATGCCATCCACAAAATGGAAATGGCAATTGGAAACAGTAGTATTTGTTTGGATTTAGGCATAAAAAAAGGGGTTGACAGAATCAACCCCTCTAAAATAAATTTATTTAGTAGAATTAGTGTGCTACCACAATCGGGTGGTGCTCAACAAATCCTGCTTGATTAACCGCAATAACAATGTAATTACCGTTGCTCACTTCAGTAAGGTCAATGCTGTTGTTAACTAGTTTTATCTCTTGCTGCTTTCCTGAAGCATCCATGAGGATTACAGACTGAACTGGCTTGGTAAAGGTAGCTGTAGTTTTTACTGGGTTAGGATAGATTCCACCTTCAATTACGTTAGGACCATCGTACTCTGTAATAGAGGTAATGGTTGGATCTGTGTTGGTGTTAACTTCTTGTAAAGTATCTTCAGCCGCGTTGTAAGTAAGGCTTCCTAGTGGGAATTTAGATTCTGCACCGTAGAAGTTATACTCTACATTTGTAGAAGTCTCAGAGTTAAATTCTTGCCAAGCACATGGAAATCCTGGGATACCTGGGTTAATACAAAGCTCAAAAGTTTGGGTTTCTGTTACCGTAGCTCTTTCTCTAAGCACATCGTTAAACAAACCAGTGATAGACTTTAATGTACCAGACCCATCAAAAGCGGCTTGTCTGTTTCCGTCAATAGTAATTCTACCAGAATCGATTTGAGTTCCTTGGAAGTTTTGTCCTACATAAAAAGTAGCTTGTGCGTAATACGTATCGTTATAGCTAGAGTTAAATGCAGATGGGAACTCAACCAAAGTTTGCTCATCAGAATATTCAATTACGATGCTATCCTGAGCTACAACTCCTTCTAAAAAGATACCATTAGCATCTTTTCTAAAGAATACTTGAACGGTTCCACCACCTGGGCCACCTTGTTGCTCAATACCAATGGTAGCTGTAGGGAAGTTCTCGTTGTTTCTAATAAGCTCAGCTTCTCTGAAATTGGTAATGTTTTCGAAGTTTAAATCGAAATCAGAAATATCGTAAGACTGACCGCTTCCAGACTGTCCAGCAGAAATTCCGCTATTAGGTAGGGTGTCTATAGATAGATATTGTACATCTCCAGCACTGAACGTGGTGGATGGGTTAATGATGAATTGTGCATTTAGTGAGGTGAACGCACCAAATACGGCAGATAAAAGTAAAAGTCTCTTCATGTTATCGAATTTTGTGGTGCGAATATCTATAAACAAAAACCGCTAATCAAAGATTAATTGATTAGCGGTCGAAAAAGATGTTAAGCAAAGAAATTAGCCGTTAAGTGCCTCGGCACCAGCACAAATCTCAAGGATTTCGTTGGTAATGGCTGCTTGTCTTGCTTTGTTATACTGTAACTTAAGTTCTTTAAGTAATTCACCAGCGTTATCGGTTGCTTTATGCATCGCGGTCATACGTGCACCGTGTTCAGCTGCATGAGAATCTAAAAGTGCTTTAAAGAGTTGTAATTTAATCGCTTGAGGTATTAAAGAAGTAATAATTTCTTCTTTGCTTGGATTAAAAATGTACTCTGCACTAGATAAGCTCTCGTCAGACTTTTCTTCCGGTTGCATTGGAAGAAGTGTTTCGTCTTGCACGTATTGTGTAGCTGCATTTTTAAACTG